>JBJSXO010000293.1:0-13683 GCA_046086425.1 Actinomycetota bacterium
CGCATCTCGCGCAGGGCCGCTACGGGGTCGCGGAGGTGCTGGAGCACCTGGTGGGCGTACACGACGTCGAACGACGCGTCGTCGGCGTCGATGGCGTACGCGTCGCCGATCGCGAAGTCGAGTACGCAGCCGGGGCCGGCCGGGTGATCGCGGCGTGCGGCGGCGACGATCTCGCCCGACACGTCGATCCCGGTGACCGAACCGGGAGACACCCGCCGGGCCAGATCGGCGGTGATGGTCCCGGGTCCGCAGCCCACGTCGAGGACGCGCTGGCCGGGCGCAAGGTGGGGGAGCAGGAACCCGGCCGAGTTCTCCGCAGTGCGCCAGCGGTGGCTGCGCAAGACCGACTCGTCGTGGCCGTGGGAGTAGCGGTCGGGCGCCGGCACGGCGGGATCAGTCCTCCCGGGCGAACAACGTCTCGGCGTTGCGGCCGTCGGTGGTGACCCGGCGACGGGCGAAGCGCCACGCGCCGTCGACGACGCGGTACTCGTCGACGTAGCGGCCCCAGTGGTCGAGGCCCACGGCCGTGAGGACGAAGTAGTAGCACCGGCCCACCGCCGAGGTCTCGTCCACGAGGTCGATCTGGTGGGTGCCGGTCACGTGGCGCAGGTACGGGGGCCGGTAGCCCCAGTCGACCCCCCCGGCGGTCCCGGTGAAGACGGCGCGGATCTCGTCGTGGCCGACCCGCGGTGGCTCCCCTGCGATCTCCATCACGGCGTCGGGTGCGAACAACTCCATCACCTGGTCGAACCGCCCCGTGTCGCCGTTGGCGTTGTACCGGGCCACCAGGTCGCGGATCGACTCTCGGGCGACCAGCTCCCACATCTCCACGGCGCACCTCCCTGACGGCACCCCGAGTCTGCCCGGTGCCGAGGAGCACGGGGCCCGGGCGGCCGGGCTTCCGGGGTTGGTGGCCCGGCGCAAGGGCGCGGTAGACCTCGGGGGTGACCTCGTCCGCCAAGGCCGTGCCCGCGACGACCGTGCTCGAGCTGCTCGACCTCGAGCAGCTCGACCGGGACCTGTACCGGGGCGTCCACTCGCTGATGGAGCCCGGCCGGCCCGCGCTCTACGGCGGCCAGGTGGCGGCGCAGGCGCTGATGGCGGCCGGCCTCACCGTCCCCGACGGCCGCATGCCCCACTCGCTCCACGGCTACTTCCTCCGGCCCGGGCGGCCCGACGTGCCGGTGAACTTCCAGGTCCATCGTGATCGCGACGGCCGCTCCTTCTCGGCCCGCCACGTGGCCGCGGTCCAAGACGGGGAGGTGATCTTCTCGATGCTGGCCTCCTTCCATGCCGGGGCCGACGGCGCCGAGATCGACCTCGTCGACGCGACGCCGATGCCGCCGCCCGAGGAGTGCGAGCCCTGGCCCAGCCGCATGCCGATCGACATGGTGCAGGTGACCAAACACGAGTACACCGACGCCCAGAAGTACTCCGACACCTTCTGGGTGCGTGCGGCGCACCCCCTCCCGGACGACCCCCTCGTCCACGCGTGCGGCATCACCTTCATGTCCGACATCGGGACGGGGTTCGGCCAGATCCAGAACGACGAAGTCGGCTACGGGGGCCCGAGCATCGACCACGCGATGTGGTTCCAAGCCGCGATCCCGGCCGACGAGTGGGTGCTGGTGCACCTGTGGGCGGCCAAGGCCTTCTCGCGTCGCGCGACGTACCACGGTGCGATGCGCGACCGCTCCGGACGCCTCGGCGCGATGATCACCCAGGAGCATCTCCTCGTCGCCAAGCCCGCAATGGACATGCGTACCTGGCCCGAGGACTGGAAGGAGCAGATGCAGTGACCACCGGGACCGGTGCGCCGACGGGTGAGGTGTCGTTCGGTCGCCGCCTGACCGAGATCGCGGCCGAGCGTCCCGACGACGTCGACCTGATCGTCGTCGACCGGGAAGGCAACGAGCGCGACGTCACCTGGCGCGAGCTCGAGGCTCGGGCCAACCAGATCGCGCGGAGCCTCCAGGCGCTGGGGGTGGGTCAGGACGACATCGTGGGGCTCGCCCTCCCGAGCTGCGCCGAGCACGTCTTCGTCACCGTGGCCATCTGGAAGCTCGGTGCGACCCTGCTCCCGTTGCGTCACGACCTGCCCGATTGGGAGATGGCGCGGATGCTGACGCTGGCTGCACCGGTGGTGCTCGTGAGCGAGCAGCACCAGGCCGACTGCCCGGTGCTCACGCGTGCCGACCTCGCCGCGTCGGCCGCCTTGTCCGACGCGCTCCTGCCGGACGCGGTCTCGGAGTGCGTCAACCTGGTCGCGTCGTCGGGGTCCACCGGGTTCCCCAAGCTCATCGTCACACCGGCACGCGGAGTCGTCGGTGGAGATTCGCAACAGGGTTCGACCAAGGGCGACGGCGCGATGCGGGTCCTCGTCCTGTCACCCCTCTACCACGTGAACGGGTTCGCCTTCGCGGCGCCGACGATGCTCGAGGGGGGTCACGTCGTGATCCTCGAGAAGTTCGACGCCCAGCGTGCCGTCGACCTGATCCAGCGCCACGCCATCACGTTCACGTGCATGGTGCCGACGATGCTCCAGCGCATCGCCCGACTGCCGAACCTCGCGCCGTCCCAGTTCGTGACCCTGCGCCGGATCGTCTACGGCGGGGCGCGGGTCCCCGACTGGGTGGTGCACCGCTGGTTGGAACTGGTGGACCCGGCGGTGTTCGTCTTCACCTACGGGTCCAGCGAGAAGGTCGGTCTGGTGATGATGACCGGCGTCGAGTGGCCCGACCACCCTGGCGTGGTCGGCCGACCGGTGGACTGCGTGCTGAGCATCCGTGACGATCAGGGGGCCGAGCTCCCGGTCGGCGAGGTGGGTGAGATCTACATGCGCCCGAGCGGCCCGCGCCGGATGTTCGAGTACATCGGGATGCCCACCCCCGAGCCGACCGCCGACGGCTACTACTCGATCGGCGACATCGGCTCGCTGGATTCCGACGGCTACCTCTACGTCACCGACCGGCGCACGGACATGATCGTCTCCGGTGGCGCCAACGTGTTCCCCGCCGAGGTCGAGAACGCCCTGAGCGAGCATCCTGCGGTCGTCGACCAGGTGGTCGTGGGGGTACCCGACGACGAATGGGGCCAGCGGGTGCACGCGGTGATCCAGGTGGCCGATCCGGCCCGCCCGCCCACCGACGAGGACCTGCGGGCGTTCTGCAAGGAGCGGCTGGCGTCATACAAGGTGCCCAAGACCTTCGAGATCGTGGAGCGGGTGCCCCGCACCGAGGCGGGGAAGATCAACCGCACCACCCTGGGCCGTGAGCGCGCGGGCTGAGCCCCCGGCGCCCGGGCCCGCCCCGGATGGCCGACGGTGAGATACGCACGTGGGGTAGTCGACGGTGAGATACGCACGTGGGGAGGGGGAGGTTGCCGGGATGCGCACTGGTGACCTGGTCCCCGATTTCGAGCTGCCCGACCAGACCGGCACCCCGCGGCGCCTCGGCGACCTGCTCGCCGACGGGCCGGTGGTGCTGTCTTCTACCCGGCGGCGATGACCGCCGGCTGCACCAAGGAGAGCTGTCACTTCCGGGACCTCAAGGCCGAGTTCGAAGCGCTCGGGGCCCAACGGGTGGGGATCAGCGCCGACGCCGTCGACCGGCAGCTGCAGTTCGCGCAGAAGCACGCCTTCGACTACCCGCTCCTCTCTGACCCGGACCGCTCGGTGGCGGAGCAGTTCGGCGTCAAGCGCAGCCTCGGTGCCCTGAAGGTGAAGCGCTCGACGTTCGTGATCGACACCGACCGGACACTGCTCGCCGAGATCCACAGCGAGCTGAACATGAACTCCCACGCCGACAAGGCGCTGAAGGCTCTCGCCCGTCGCGCCTCGGCGTGACCGGCCGGCTCAGCGCTGCCGGTAGCGCCGCAGGGCGAGCGGGCTGAACGCGAGCACCAGCACTCCGGCCCAGATAAGGCCACCTACGACGTAATAGGACAGCGCGTGGGAGTAGGTGCGGGTGACGGCGTCGCCGAGCAACAGCCCGCGCCAGGAGTTCACCCAGAACGTGAGCGGCTGGGCCTTCGCGAACGCCTGGATCCATCCGGGCATCGTGGCGATGGGGACGAAGGCGCTGGAGATGAACGAGAACGGGACTGCGAGGATGCTCAGTCCTTGCGCGGCCTGCGCGTTACCGCTGACGAGGCCGATCCAGACGAACACGCAGGCAACCGAGACCGCGTAGACGACGAGGAGCCCGACGGCGACGACGATGTCGCCTGCGCCGGCATTGCCGGTGAACCCGACGAGGACGCCGACCCCGGTGGTGACGAGCGCGACGATCACCATGAGCAGCGCGTCGGCGAACCCGCGTCCGGCCAGCACCGCCCAGTCGGAGATGGGCAGGGACCGCAGCCGGTCGTAGAGCCCGCCGGCGGCCTCCTCGGCCACCGCGACGGAGGCGCCGCCGGCGGTGAAGAGCAGGCCCGACACCACAAAGCCGGGGACCAGGAAGTCGACGTACTCGACGCCGGTCACACCGATGGCCCCGCCGAGCACGTATCGGAACATCAGCAGGAACACGATGCTCTGCGCGATCGCGATGCCGAGGACCTGGGGCGTGCGCAGCATCTTGCGCACCGTGCGCGCAGTGATCACCCGGGTGGTGGTCACGTGGCTGGCGGTGCCGCTCGGCGCGGCGATGTGGGTGGGCACCGTGCTCATGCGCTCGTCTCCTGGGTCTTCCCCCCGGGCTTCTCCTCGGTCTTCCGGCCGGTGAGGGCCAGGAACACGTCGTCGAGCGTGGGCCGCCGGAGGGCCACGTCGTCGAGGGCGATGTCGGCTGCGCCGAGCGCCTGGATCGCGGTGACGAGCTCGTCGGGCCCGCCGGTGACCGGGACCGAGACGCGTCCGGCCTCGGCGTCGACCGCCGCCTCCTCGCCGAGGGCGGCGGCCGCACGCGCCACGTCGGCGGCGTTGCGCACGGTCACGTCGATGACGTCCCGTCCGAGGCGCGACTTCAGCTCGTCGCTGGTGCCCATGGCCGCGAGCTTCCCGTGGTCGATGATCGCGATGGTGTCGGCGAGCCGATCGGCCTCGTCGAGGTACTGGGTGGTGAGGATGACGTCGGTCCCCCGGCTGGCCAGGTCCTCGATGGCCCGCCACAGCTCGTTGCGGCTCCGGGGGTCGAGGCCGGTCGTGGGCTCGTCGAGCAGGAGCAACCTCGGCGCACCCACCAGGCTCGCGCCGAGGTCGAGCCGCCGCTGCATGCCGCCCGAGTAGGTCCGCACGAGACGGTTGCCCGCCTCGGGGAGCCCGAGCTGCTCGAGCACGGTGTCGGCGGCGCGCGCCTCCGACCGGGCGTCGTGCCCGAACAGGCGGGCCACCATCCGTAGGTTCTCGCGTCCGCTGAGCGCGGGCTCCACCGCTGCGTACTGACCGGCGAGGCCGATGGCCCGGCGCACCTGCTTCGGGTGCTTGGCGACGTCGATCCCGCACACCGAGAGCGACCCGGCGTCGACGCGGGTGAGCGTGGCGATCGCGCGGATGAACGTGGTCTTGCCCGCACCGTTGGGACCGAGGATGGCCAGCACCTGGCCGGCGTCCGCGATGAGGTCGAGGCCGTCGAGCGCGCGCACGTCGCCGAAATGCTTGTGCAGGCCGTGGGCCTCGATCATGGAGCTCATCGAGGGGTCATCGCAGGGTCATCGCAGGGTCATCGCGGGGTCGTCGGTTCGGCGTCGTCGCGCCCGGAGCCCTCGATGTCGAGGTGGGGGAGCCAGCCGAGCCACCCGGGGAACCACCAGGCGGCCTTGCCGAGGAGCGCCATCACGGCGGGCACCATCACCATGCGCAGCAGCGTCGAGTCGATGAGGACCGCTACGGCCATGCCGAAGCCGAGCAGCTTCACTGTGGGGCTGGCGTTCGCAACGAACGACCCGAACACCACGATCATGATCAACGCCGCCGTGGTGATCACCCGGGCGGTGTTGGCCACCCCGAGGACGACGGCCTGATGCGGGTCCTCGGTCTGGGTCCACTCCTCGCGGATGCGCGACATCAGGAAGACCTCGTAGTCCATCGACAGACCGAAGAGGATCACGAACATCACGAGGGGGACGAAGGACACGATGGGAATCGTCGACGCCAGGCCCACGGCACCCTTGGCCCAGCCCCACTGGAACACGGCGACGACGACGCCGTACGCCGCGGCGATCGAGACCAGGTTCATGAGCGCGGCCTTGAGCGGCACGAGGATGGACCGGAAGACCAGCACCAGGAGGATGAACGCCCCGAGCACCACGGCACCGATCACCCACGGGAGGTAGCGGGTGACCACGTCGGTGAGGTCGATGAGCGTGGCCGTGGGCCCGCCGACCGAGGCGCGCAACCCCGTTCCTGCCGTCGCCTGCTCGAGGTCGGCGCGCAGGCGCTCGACGAGCCGGGTCGTGGCGGGGTCGTCCGGCGCGGTGGTGGGGGTCAGCTCGTACACCGCCGCGGTGACCTTCGCGGCGTCGTTGGGGATCGGGCCCACCGAGTACCGCACGCCGGCCACCGTCCCGGGCGGCTCCAGCGCGCCCAGCGCGGTGCTGACCGGCGTGAGCCGCTCGAGCGCGTCGGGGTACGAGAGCGCGTCCTTCGTGGGGAGCGCCACCGCGACGAGCAGGGGCCCGTTGGCGCCCGGCCCGAACGCGTCGTCGGTGAGGACGAACGCACGCTGCTGCGAAAGATCGGACGGGAGCGAGCTGTCGTCGGGCATGCCGAACTGGATGCGCAGGAACGGTGACGCGATGACGAGCAGGACGATCCCGCTGGCGACGAGGAAGACCCAGGGCCGGCGGGTCACCCGACGGGCGAACCGGCCCCAGAACGTCTCGGCCGGGTCCACCGTGCGCTCCCGGCCGACGAAGGGGAGGCGGACCACGTCGATCTTCCGGCCGGCGAACCCGAGCAGGGCGGGCAGGAGCGTGGTGGCCGCGAGCATCATCACGGCCACGCCGACCGCAGCCGCGACGCCGAGCGTCTGCACTAGCGGGATGGGGACGAACAGCAGGCCGAGGAGGGCGACGCACACGGTCAGGCCCGCGAACACCGACGCCTTGCCCGCCGACCCCATAGCCCGCGTCACGGCGTCCTCGGGAGCCCGGCCTTCCCGCAGGTACTGGCGGTAGCGCGTCACGATGAGCAGTGAGTAGTCGAGCCCCACTCCGAGGCTGATCATCAGGGTCACCGGGGGCGCGGCCGCCGACACGGTGATGCGGCTGGCCAGGTAGTAGACGAGCCCGCTGGCGGTGATCGCACCGAGGAGCGCAGTGGCGATCGGGATGGCCATGCCGAACAGCGAGCCGAACGCGACGAGCAGCAGGATCGCGCCGAGTCCGAGGCCGACCTCGTCGGCGTGGTTGGCCCACCACGACACCGGCTGGTTCCACGTGTCGGCGACCTCGCCGCCGACGTCGACCTGCAGCGTGCCGGCGTCCACGCTGTCGATGGCGCGTTGGATCCGTGCGTAGGGGTTGGGGTAGTCGATCGCGGTCTGGTCGGGATCGACCGGGAACTCGTCGACGAGGGCCACGATCGACCGGTCGAACGACACGGTGGCCAGTGCCACCCGCCCGTTCTTGGACACCGTGGGGGGCAGGTTCGCGGCCACCGCGGTCACGGCCGCGGCGTCGGCCGGGGGGAGTTGGCCGGCGACCTGGGCGAGCGCCTCCGCCGGGTCGGCGGTGAGCGGGTCCGGCGCCGAGGCGACACCCGGGACCTGGGCGATCGCGGCCATCACCGCCGCCACCGCCGCCGTGTGGTCGGCCTCGGCGAGCTGCTGGCCGGGCGGGACCGAGAACACCACGGTGGCGGTTGCGGCGTTCTGGGACCCGAAGCGGTCCTGGAGCAGGTCGTACGCCCGTTGGGAGTCGGCGTTGGGGATGCGGAAGGTGTTGGAGACCGACTTCTTGTAGACGCCGTTGAGGTATCCGGCCGCCAGGATCACCACGACCCAGGCGACCGCGACCCACCGGCGGTGGCGCACGATGAAGGCGGCCGATCGCTCCGTGAAGCCCCGAGGCATGTCTCCCGACCCCCCTGTCCCGGTGGCAGAGCACCGGACCCGGGCGGGGATCCTAACGGCGCAGCAGCGAGAGCAGCCGCAGGACCTCGAGGTACAGCCACACGAGGGTGACCATGATCCCGAAGGCCCCGTACCACTCCATGTGCTTCGGTGCCCCGGCGAGCGACGCCGTGCGGATGAACTCGTAGTCGAGGAACAGGTTCAGCGATGCCACCACGCAGATGACGACGCTGATGATGATCCCGAGCGGGGTGGGCTCGTTCCAGAACACCATGTCCACGCCAAAGAGCGAGAGGACGAGCCCGAGCACGTACATCACCAGGATCCCGAGCGTGGCGCCGATGACGACGGCCTGGAACTTCTTGGTCACCTTCACGACACCGAACACGTAGAGCGCCAGCGTGGCAAAGAACACACCGACCGTGGCCAGCACTGCCTGGAACACGATGCCGTCCCACTGCAGCTCGAAGGCTTTCGAGATCGACCCGAGGAAGACGCCCTGCGCAAGCGCGTACAGCGGTGCGACGAACGGCGCGGTCCGGGGCCGGAAGATGCACACCATCGCCAGGCCGAAGCCGACGAGCGCGAAGATCCAGATCCAGCCCGGGATGGCGATCTGGTCGGCGGGCGCGGCCACGGTCTGGCGCCACCCGAAGGCCCCGCCCACGAGCACGACCAGGAACAGGACGAAGGTCTTCGCGAACGTGCCGTTCGCGGTCATCACCCGGTTGCGATCGGTGGACCGGGCCTGGCCGTCGGCCGCGGTGCCGGGCGCGCCGGTACGGGGTGCGGCCCAGCCGGCGTTCCACTCGTCGACCTCGGTCTCGAACCGCTTCTCGTTCAGCGCAGGGTTCGCCATGGTTCCTCCGACTTCGCCCGGGTGCGCCCCGTCGGTCCGGGGCGTCGGCCTCAGGGTACGGCCTGGGGCGCCCGCCTGCGGCCCGGCTGCCGACCGGCTCCGGTCAACGGGCGATCTGGCGGGCGATCCACTCCTCGACGTCGCGGTCCCACTGGATCGCGGCCGGGGCCGAGGGGACGATCATCGCGCCGTGGGGTGCGCCGGGGTAGACGTGCAACTCGGTGGGCACCCCGGCCTGGCAGAGCCGCAGCGCGTAGACCACGTCCTCGTCCCGGAACCCGTCGGCCCCACCGACGCACACGATGGCCGGTGGGAGGCCCGAGAGGTCCTCGGCCCGGGCCGGTGCTGCGGTGGGGGGCACGTCGTCGGTGCCGAAGCGGGCACCGAGGTAGGCGCGCCAGCCGTAGTCGTTGGACTCCTTGCTCCACACCTGGAGGCGCTCGATGTTGCTCGAGTGGGTGTCGAAGCGGTCGTCGATCATCGGGCAGTCGAGCACCTGGAAGGCAATGGGGGGCTCACCGCGTTCGCGCGCCAGGAGCGCCAAGGCCGCGGCGAGCCCGCCACCGGCGCTCGTGCCCTGGATCCCGATCCGGTCGGGGTCGACGCCGATCTCGGTGTGGTGGGCGTGCACCCAGGCGAGGCCGGCGTAGCAGTCCTCGAGCGGGGTGGGATACGGCGCCTCGGGCGCCAGGCGGTACTCGACGGACACGCCCACGAGACCGAGGCGTGCGCACCAGCCGTCGAAGACGCGGTCGAGCATGTCGTAGGACCCCATGACGTACCCACCCCCGTGGATGGCGTACACGCAGGGGAGCGGGCCGGTGGCGTCTGCCGGGGTGTAGATCCGGAGGACCACGTCGTGACCGTCGGGCGCGGCGACGGTGACGTCGGCGTGGGTGACCCGACCCGACGGCGTGAACGGGGGCGTCGCCGCCCCGATGTGGGCGCGCATGGGCCCGATCGTCTCGTCGCTCAGCTGGAAGGCGGGGAGCTCGGCCAGGACGGCCGCGTAGGCCGGGTCGAGCAGGGAGACGCCATCGTGGTCAGGGGCGCTGGGCATCGACTGGTCCTCCGAGACGGGGTCGGCGTCATCTTCTCCGAACCGCCTCGACCGTGTCGAACCCCGACGCGCGCGTCGGGGCACCGGGGCCGGGCCCGCGCCGGTGGCTACCGCCGGCCGGTGCTCCGCTTCGCTGCGGCCTTCTTGGCGGGGGCCCTCTTCGCCGGGGCTCGCTTGGCCGCGGCCTTCTTGGCGGGGGCCTTCTTCGCTGCGGCCTTCTTGGCGGGTGCCTTCTTCGCCGGGGCTCGCTTGGCCGTGGCCTTCCCGCTGATGGCGGCGTCCTTGAACGCCTTCAGCGCCGTGATGCGCACCCGGCGTGACGCCTTGATCCGGATGGCCTCGCCGGTCTGGGGGTTCCGGCCCATGCGGGCGGCGCGGTCGACCCGGGCGAACTTGGCGAAGCCCGAGATGGCAACGGGCTCCCCGGTGGCCACGGTCTCGGTGATGATCTCCACCAGCGCGGTCAGCGTCTCGTCGGCAGAGCGTCGGTCGGTGTCGGTGCGCTCGGCGAGTGCGAGCACGAGTTCCCTACGGTTCACGGTTCTTCCAGGGCGATGACGGGGGGAGGCGTCAGGATGCCAGACGGTCACCCGCAGACGCGCATCGCATCGCCGCTCGGCCCGATCTGGGAGCAGGATCCGAGTGTGGGATCAGAACTGGCTCAGGAGCACGCCGAGGAACAGCGCCGCGACGGCCGAGAGCCCGCTCGCTGCGCCCCAGAACGCGAGGCCGGCCTTCGACCGGCTGATCGAGTGCACGAACGCGGCCAGGCCGGAGAACACCGCCACGACGACCTTCGCCATGAGGGTGCGGCCGTAGGCGGTGTCGAACGCCAGGTCGGAGACGGCGACGAGGTTCCAGATCCCAGTGGCCACGAGCACGAAGTACGCAGGCCAGGCGATCACGTTGAAGCGCCGGGCGACCGCTCGTGGGGCGTCGGGTGACAGCTGCCGGAGCCCGGGAACGAGGCCGGCCAGCGTGAGCTGCCCGCCGGCCCAGACCGTCGCCGCAGTGACGTGGAGGAACAAGCGGACGGTGTCCCAGGAGACGGGGAGCATCGGGCCGGGTCGCTAGCAAGCACCGTTACCATCGCCGCCATGGCCTTCCTCTCCGACGACGACGTCGAGCGCGTCCTGGTCGTCGTCGCCCACCCCGACGACATC
Organism: Actinomycetota bacterium; assembly: GCA_046086425.1. Taxonomy (GTDB): domain Bacteria; phylum Actinomycetota; class Acidimicrobiia; order IMCC26256; family PALSA-555; genus CAIUKV01. The sequence continues at coordinate 11,095 of JBJSXO010000293.1, forward strand.
GACTTCGGCACGGCCGGCAGCGTCGCGGTCTGGACCGACCGGGGCATCGAGGTGCAGTACTGCCTGGTCACCGACGGCGACGCAGGCGGGTCCGACCCGACGATCAGCCGGGTGGAGATGGCCGAGATCCGCCGCGACGAGCAGACCGAGGCGGCGAAGCTCGTCGGCGTCACCGACCTCCACTTCCTGGGCTTCCCCGACGGGCGGGTCGAGGCCTCCCTCGAGCTGCGCCACGCCATCACCCGGGTGATCCGCCAGGTCCGACCGCAGCGAGTGGTGGGGATGTCGCCGGTGCGCAACTTCGACCGGATCTTCGCCAGCCACCCCGATCACCTTGCGACCGGCGAGGCCACCATGAGCGCGGTCTACCCCGACTCCCGGAACCCGTTCGCGTTCCCCGATCTCCTCGACAACGGCTACGAGCCGTGGTCGGTCGACGAGGTGCTCCTCACGGTCCACGGCACCCCGGACCGCTTCGTCGACATCACCGACGTGTTCGACCGCAAGCTCGCGGCGCTGCTCTGCCACGAGAGCCAGCACGCCGACCCCGCGCGCATGGAGCCGCTGCTGCGCGACTGGGGCATGGCCAACGCGGTGGACGGTGGTCTGCCCGCGGGGCGGATCGCCGAGGCGTTCCGCGCGATCGACACCAACCCGTTCTGACCCGTTCTGACCCGTTCTGAACCCGGCGCTCCGGGCCCGGTCCTCGGGGTGTGCTCAGACGAGCACGGAGCGGATGACCTCGCCGTCCTTCATGGCTCGCAGTGCCTCGTTGATGTGTTCGAGACTCATGGTCCGCGAGACCATCTGCTCGAGGTCGAGGCGCCCGTTCTCCACGAAGCCGACGAGCCGTGGGAAGTCCCGCCGTACCTGCGCCGAGCCGTAGACGCAGCCGAGCAGACGCTTCTCCGACAGCACGAGCGGGAAGCTCGGGACGGTGATGCTCTCGGTGAAGTGCGACACCCCGACCGCGACCGCGGCGCCGCCGCTGCGGGCCATGTCGAAGGCCTGCGCAACCGTCGCGGGCATGCCGATCACCTCGAACGCGTAGTCGACGCCACGCCCCCCGGTGAGCGCCTTCACCTGCTCCACCGGGTCGCCGTCGGTGGGGTCGACGGTGTGAGTGGCGCCGAGCTTGAGTGCGGCGTCGCGCTTGAGCGCCACCGGATCGACGGCGATGATCACCGACGCACCCGCGATCTTGGCCCCCTGGATCACCGACTGTCCCACGCCGCCGCAGCCGATGACCGCCACGGTGTCTCCCGGTTGGACCTTGGCGGTGTTGAGGGCGGCGCCCACTCCTGTGGTGACGCCGCAACCGATGAGTGCCAGCTGCTCGTCGGGCACGTCGGTCTCGATCTTCACCAACGACATCTCGTCACAGGTCATCATCTCGGCGAAGGTGCCGAGGCCGGTCATGGTCATCAACGGCGTGCCGTCGCTGCGCGTCGCGCGCGGCGCGCCCATGACCGTGTAGGTGTTCTCGCAGAGGTGCGACTCGTCGCGCAGGCAGTGCCAGCACCTGCCGCACGCGGGGATGAAGGAGCCGATCACGTGGTCGCCGACTTGCAGGCTCCGGACCTCCGAGCCCACCGCCTCGACGATGCCCGTGCCCTCGTGGCCGAGGATGCACGGCGGAGGCATCGGCAGCGAGCCGCTGATCACGTGCAGGTCGGAATGGCACACGCCGCTGGCCGTGATGCGGACCACGACGTCACCGGGGCCAGGATCGGACGGAGTCACGTCCTCGACCGACATCGGACCGTTCATCTCGGTGAAGATGGCTGCACGCATGGGAACTCCTCGTTGCGGGGTGCGGGAAACCTAGCGCAGAGCCGGGACCGCCCAGGGAACGACCTCGAGCCCGGGGGTCGGCAGGCCCTCGAAGGCCACCACGGCGCCCGGGACCCCTTCGGTGACGAAGAGCGTGCGCCGGTCGGGGCCCCCGAAGCAGCAGTTGGTCAGGAGCCCGGGACCGGGGACCTCGAGCCGCTCCACCTCGGTGCCGTCGGGCTCGAGCACCCGCACGGCGTGCTCGCTGGTGCAGCACACGTAGAGCCGGCCGTCGACGTCGAGGGCCAGTCCGTCGCCGGCGGCGGGGCCGAGCGACTCGACGATCCACTCCCGGTCCCCGTCGGGGCTCAGGCGCAGGACCCCGCGTTCCTCGATCACGGCGAGGGTCCCACCCGGCTCGCAGGCGATGCCGTTGCAGTAGTGGAAGCCGTCGGCGACGACCCGCCGGGTGCCGTCGGAGGCCACGGCGTGGACCCGGCCGAGGCGCTCGGGCGGCGGAGGGTGGTGGGGCGGGTCGGTGAAGTACAGGGTGCCGTCGGGCGTAACCGTGAGGTCGTTGGGGGCGAGGAAGCCGTCGTCGTCGAGGACCCGCACGGTGCCGTCGGCGGCGACGTGTTGGAGAGCCGGGGTGACGGGACGGTACGGGGGGAGGCCGCTGAGGTCGAGGCCCACGACGTTGGAGAAGTCGATGCCGCCGTTTTGGGTGACGACGAAGCCGCCGTCGGTGGTGGGACCCGCGGCGTTGGCACCTCCACCCACCACTGCGACGGTCGTCACCGACCCCGAGGCGACCTC
>JBJSXO010000294.1:0-4011 GCA_046086425.1 Actinomycetota bacterium
ACGGTCGAGATCAACGAGGCGTTCGCGTCCGTGGTCCTCGTGTGGGAGAGCGAGCTCGCGCCCAACATGGGTCGGGTGAACCCCAACGGCGGCGCGATCGCGCTCGGCCATCCGCTCGGTGCGACGGGCGCCCGCCTGATCACGAGCGCCCTCCACGAGCTCGAGGCGACCGACGGCCATCTGGGCCTCGTCACGATGTGCTGCGGGGGTGGCCTCGGGACCGGGACGATCATCGAGCGGCTGTGAGCCCCGAGACCGCGCCGCTCGCCGAGCGCCTGGGGTACGCCCCCGACGACCGTCTCCTGATCGTGAACTGCGACGACCTCGGCTCCTCGCGGGCGGCCAACGTCGGGGTCTACGACGCCTTGCGCCGCGGCATCGCAACGAGCGCGTCGCTCATGGTGCCGTGCCCCTGGGCCCGCGACGCCGCCGCGCAGTACCGGGGAGAGGACGTCGGCGTGCACCTCACGGTCAACGCCGAGTGGGAGACCTACCGGTGGGGCCCGATCACGTACGCGCCGAGCCTGCTCGACGGCGACGGCGGCTTTCCCCGGACCGTGGAGGACACCTGGGACCACGCCGACATCGAGGAGGTACGGCGGGAGTGCCGCGCCCAGGTGGAGCGGGCCATCCTCTGGGGCTTCGACGTCAGCCACCTCGACAGCCACATGGGAACGCTGCAGATGCGACCAGAGTTCTTCGACGTCTACGTGGAGCTCGCCGTCGACTTCGGGCTCCCGCTGCGGATGGGCTCGCGCCGCGGTGAGCGCATCGCCGGCTTTCCTTACCGCGACCTCGCGGCCGCCGAGGGCGTGGTCTTCCCCGACCACTTCGTGCTCGCCCCCGTCGGTGGGCGCCGCAAGATCGAACGAACGCTGTTCGACCTGCGCCCCGGGGTGACGGAGGTACTCCTGCACCCGGCGGTCGACACCGACGAGCTCCGGGCCTCCCACCCCGACTGGGCCGGGCGGGTCGAGGACCACGCGTTCTGCTGCGACGACCCGTCGTTCCCCGACCTCGTGGAACGCGCCGGGGCGACGCTGATCGGCTACCGGGAGCTGCGCGACCTCCAACGTTGCGCCGCGTGACCCCGACCGCGCTGGGGGTCGATGTCGCGGCGCGGCGCGGGTGCGATGTCGTGGCCCTCGACCCGTCCTGCGTCGCCCGCCCCGTGGGCCGGGTGCACACCGGCGACGATCTGCGCGCCCTCGTCGACGACCTCACGCCGGCGGTCGTGGCCATCGACGCGCCACCTGCGTGGGCCCAGGACGGGCGGCGGGAGTGCGAGCGCGCGCTGTCCCGGCGCGGGATCTCGGTGTTCACGACCCCCGACGCCACGCGCGGCGAGGCGTCGGACTTCTACGCGTGGATGCGCACCGGCTTCGAGATGTTCGCCGCCGCCCGGCCGCTCCCCGTGCTCGAGACCTTCCCCCACGCCGTCGCCGTGGCCCTGCGCGGCCACCCGCCCGAGCAGGGTCTCCTCCGGCGACCGGCCGTAAAGCGGCAGTGGCGGCGCGAGGCCCTCGAAGGAGCGGGTGTCGACACCACGCACCTCCGGTCGATCGACGAGATCGACGCCGCGCTCTGCGCCGTGACCGGCCTCCGCTTCCTCGAAGGCCGCACCGAGGCCCTCGGCGACCCCACCGAGGGCGTCCTCACCGTGCCCCTCGGCCTCCCCGATCTCAGGCGTCGGGGTACTCGGTGACCGCGCGGATCTGGGCCTGGAGCGCCGTGTACTCGGGGGTCCGGGTGATCGGGAGCAGTCGGAGCCACCGCCCGGTGTCCCCGGCGACCTTGACCACGCCCTGCATGAACGCAGCGCTCATGTCGAGCTCGCCGCGGGCGATCTTCACCCATTCCGCGTAGGGCGCGGTGACGGTGACGTCGGGATCGGCGATGGTGCCGAGGTGCGACGAGAGCAGCCGTCCGTCCTCGAGCTCCCACGAGTACTTCACGTCGCCGTCGGGCCCGCCGGTCACCACGTACTGGATCCGTCCGCTTGCGCCGGGGTGCTCCGGCTGGCCGGCAGCCATGGCCCGGGTCTCGTCGAGCCAGTCCTGGGAGAGGTAACGCATGCGCGCGGATCCTAAAGGCTCCCGACCGGTCGCGCCGCCGGTCTAGGCCCTCGGCGTGAGCGCGTCGGCGCGGACCCCGGCGAAGAGGTCGTCCTCGACCTCTCCCTCGGGCACCCCGGTGTCGACGAGGCTGCGGGCCAGCAGGTACTCCTCCCAGGGGAACACCCGCCGGATCGCGTCGTCGGGGATGCGCATCCAGAACCCCTCCGGGTCGACCTGGGTCCGGTGCGCGAGGAGTGCTGCACGGCGCCGGTGCAGCCAGTCGCCGACCTCCACGAACGTCGTGAAGTGCTCGGCGTGGTCCGGCAGCTCGCGCTCGAACCACTGCGCGAACGGGCTCTCCTCGCCGCGCCGCAGGTGCTCGTCGTGGAGGGCCTGGACGCGCCGGCGCGAGAAGCCCGTGTAGTAGAGCTTCAGCGGCTGCCACGGAGCACCGGCGTCGGGGAAGGCGCGCGGGTCGCCGGCGGCTTCGAACGCGGGCAGCGAGATCTCGTGGACCCGGATGTGATCGGGGTGCGGGTAGAACTTCCGGTCGTCGGCGTAGGTGACGACCACCTGCGGGCGCTCGAGCCGGATGAGCCCGACCAGCCGCTCGACCGCCTCCTCGAGCGGCGCGTTGGCGAAGTTGTCGGGCCGGGCGTTGTGGTCGCTGTCGGCCATGCCCGAGTCGTGGTAGCCGAGCAGGTGCACCGTCCCGTACCCGATACTCGCTGCACTGTTCTCGAGCTCCTGCATGCGCACACGGGCGAGGTCGGCCCGGACCTCGAGCGTGTCCACCGCCGGGTTCAGGATGTCGCCCGCCTCACCCCCGGTGCAGCACACCAGAGCGGTCCGCACCCCCTCGTCGGCGTAGCGCGCCACCGTGGCCGCACCCTTCGACGCTTCGTCGTCGGGGTGGGCGTGCACGGTGAGAAGGCTGAGGGGCTCGCCGGAGCGGTCGACGGGGTGGTCCACGGCCCCGAAGATACCGACCTCCGTCGGGCGCCGGGGCGGGGCCGGCGCCGGGGTCAGGCGCAGATGACGTCGATGCCGTCGGCGTACGGGTCGAGGCCCCGCAGTGCGGTGAGGATCTTGACCGTCATCGCGTTGGCGTAGGGCTCCGCAGCGGCGGTGAGCCGCAGCGTCACCACCAGGCGGCCACCGGACCGGCGGACCTCGGCGGCGCTGGGGTCGCCGGTGATGCCCTGGCCCGCGAGCAGGTCCTGGACCGTCGCGGTGGCGACCCCACCGTGCTCGGGCAGGGGCCCGGTTGCGACCCGGCCGACGGCGTCGAGCAGCGCGGCATCCGTGGAGGTCTCGGCCGCGGCCCACGGAGCGAACGGGTCGAGGGCCGTCACCCCGTGCACTACCAGCGGGACCAGGCGGCGGATGGCGCACAGTGCACCGTCCTCGGTGGGGGTCGGACGGGGCCAGGCCCGGTCCCGTGTGGTGACGACGACGTCCACGGGGGCGGTCTCGAACGGACAGCTCCCCCGCTCGGTCAGCGCCGTGCACGGGAACGTGCCCGCGCGCTCGTCGCGGCAGTGGAGGACCTCGTGGCCACCCGACTGCAGGATCTCCTCGGTGCGGTCGATCGCCCCCGGGAGCGTGCCCACCAGCATCACGCGCATGGGGGCATCCTCACCTGCGGCCACCCCGCCCGGAGAGGGCCTTCCGGCTCCGATCACAGGTCCAAGGTCCCGAGGCGACGTGCGCCCCTGGCCCCGGGCCGGGCGACTGGGCGAGACTGTCCCCATGAGCACGCGCACGATGGTCGTCGGGGTCGACGGGTCGGGGGGCGCCGCCCGGGCCCTGGCGTGGGCGGTGGAGCACGCCCCGCTGCTCGACGCCGAGGTGATCGTGGTCCACTCCATGGACGTCACCCTGGCCGTGCCGCCGCCCACGGTCGCCGCGCCCCCCTTCGTGATCGACGACGCCCTGCGCAGCGACATGCGCG
>JBJSXO010000295.1:0-4338 GCA_046086425.1 Actinomycetota bacterium
GGAACTCCGCCACCGCGTCGTCGAACGACACGGCGCCGGTCCGGCTCACCGCTCGCTCACGTCGCCACGCCAGCCGACCCGCCGAGGTGAGCCCGGGCGAGCAGCAGCCCGATGATCGTCTTGGCGTCGACGATCTCGCGCTGGGCGATGAGGTCGTCCACGTCGGCGAGCGCGACCCGCTCCACCTGCATCTCGTGCTCCTCGGCGGTCTGGGTGTCGCGCCGGCCGAGCGGCATGAGACCGATCGCGCCGAACAGATAGGTGTACTCGTCGCAGAACCCTGGGGTGTTGTAGAACTCGGCGAGCGGCACGAGGGTGCGGGCCTCATGGCCGATCTCCTCGGCCAGTTCGCGCCGAGCCGTGGCCGCCGGGGCCTCGCCGGCCACATCCCGCTTGCCCGCCGGCACCTCGAGCAGCTCGGCGTCGACGGCCACCCGGTACTGGCGCACCAACAGCACGTGCTCTCGGTCGTCGGTGACCGGAACGACGACCACCGCGCCCGGGTGCCGGACCACGAACCGCTCGTGCACCGCGCCGTCGGGCCCTTCGACGCGCAGGTCGGCGAGCTGCAGGAAGCCGCCGGTCGCGACCGTCGACTGCCCGACGACCCGGAACCCGCTCATGGTCAGATGCCTCAGACGCGTTCGGCGTCGGCCGGCGCGCGCGCCTCCATCGGCAGGCGCGGCGCCCGCCCGTCGGCCCGCTCCCGTGCGGCGCGCACGAACGCCGCGAAGAGCGGATGCGGACGGTCGGGGCGGCTCTTGAACTCGGGGTGCGCCTGCGTCGCCAAGAAGAACGGGTGCTGCTCCGGCGAGAGCTCCACGAACTCCACGAGCCGGTCGTCGGGAGAGGTACCCGAACAGATGAGCCCGGACTCCTCGAGCCGGGCCCGGTACTTGTTGTTGACCTCGTAGCGGTGCCGGTGACGCTCGTACACCACCTCGTCGCCGTAGGTGCGCTCGACCAGCGTTCCCGGCTTGAGCTTGGCCGGGTACAGGCCGAGGCGCATGGTGCCGCCGAGGTCGACCACGTCGCGCTGCTCGTCCATGAGGTCGATCACGGGATGAGGCGAGTGCGGGTCGAACTCCGACGAGTTCGCGCCGGCCAGGCCGCACGCGTCGCGCGCGAACTCGATCACCGCGCACTGCATGCCGAGGCAGAGGCCGAGGAACGGCACGTGCTGCTCCCGGGCGTAGCCGACGGCAGCGATCTTGCCCTCGATCCCCCGGAAGCCGAACCCACCCGGAATCACGATCCCGTCGAGGTCACGCAGGCGGCCTTCGGCGAGGAGACCCTCGGCGTCGTCAGACGCGATCCAGTCGATCTCGACCTTCGTGCGGCAGTCGAAGCCGCCGTGGCGCAGGGCCTCGACGACCGAGAGGTAGGCGTCCGGCAGGTTGACGTACTTACCGACGAGACCGATGCGCACCGTCTGATCGCACGACGCGATCCGGTCCACCAGCGCCTTCCACCCGGAGAGGTCCGGCTCGCGGTCGGCGAGTTCGAGGACGCGGCAGACGTAGTCGTCGAGGCCTTCGTCGTGCATGACGAAGGGGATCATGTAGAGGTTGTCGGCGTCGACGGCCGACACGATCCCCTCTTCGGGCACGTCGCAGAGCTGCGCGATCTTCTCCTTGAGCCGCGTGGGAATCGGGCGGTCAGACCGGCAGACGATCGCGTCGGGCTGGATGCCGCGGCTGCGCAGCTCGGTGACCGAGTGCTGCGTGGGCTTGGTCTTCTGCTCGCCCGACGGGCCGATGAACGGGACCAGCGTGACGTGCACGTAGAACACGTTGTCGCGTCCGACGTCCTTGCGGAACTGCCGGATCGCCTCGAGGAACGGGAGGATCTCGATGTCGCCGACGGTCCCGCCGACCTCGGTGATCACGACGTCGACGTCCTCGTCGGCGAGGCGCAGGATGCGGTCCTTGATCTCGTTGGTGATGTGGGGGATCACCTGGACGGTCTGCCCCAGGTAGGCACCCCGCCGCTCCTTGGCCAGCACCTCGTGGTAGATGGATCCGGTGGTCGCGTTCGACTTGCGCGACAACGGCACGTCGACGAACCGCTCGTAGTGCCCGAGGTCGAGGTCGGTTTCGCCCCCGTCGTCGGTGACGAACACCTCGCCGTGCTCGAAGGGGTTCATCGTGCCCGGGTCGACGTTGATGTAGGGGTCGAGCTTCTGGATGGTGACCCGGAGGCCTCGGGCCTTCAGGAGCCGCCCGAGCGACGCCGCGGTCATACCCTTGCCGAGGCTCGACGCCACCCCACCCGTCACGAAGATGTGCTTCACCACGGCGGCCGACCGTAGCAGTCGCCCTCGGACACGCTGCGGATGGAGCGGACCGATCTCACGGCACGCGCGGAGTCGCGCGAAGCCCACCACGACGCTCCGGGAGCGTTGCGCCGGGGCGCCGTCGCAGTGGCTAGGTTCGCCCCATGGCGGACGGCCGGCGCCGCGACCTCTGGGCGCTCGCCCTCGCTGCGGTCGTCGTGCGGCTCCCGGCCGTGCTGTCACCCCGCCATCTCAGCTTCGACGACGGCGTCTACGGTGCCACGGCGGTCGCCCTGCGCCACGGAGCGAGGCCCTACCGGGACGTCTTCTCCTCCCAGGGCCCGCTGCACCAGCCCCTGCTGTTCGCGGCCGACGTGGTCGGGCTGCGCACGTCGCTCGGGCCCCGCCTGCTCCCGGTCTCCGCCGGGGTGGTGCTGACCCTGGCCACCTATCTCGCCGCCCGGGCGGTCGGCGGCCGTCGGGCCGGGATCGTGGCGGCCGCGCTCGCGACGACCTCGGGCTCGGTGCTCGCCGTCACCACCGGCATCAGCGGCGACGGCCCGGCGATTGCCTTGGCGAGCGCGGCGGTGGCCGTGGCACTCTCGGCCCGACCGCGGGACGGCTGGGTCCGGCCGCTCGTCGCCGGGCTGCTCGTGGGTGCGGCCTGCTCGGTGAAGCTCCTCGCTGCGCCGGTCGTGGTGCCCGTTGCGCTGTGTCTGCTCGCCCGTCGTCGACCGGCACAACTCGTGGCCGCCGGGGCGGTCGCGTTCGCCGTGCCGCTCCTGCTCGCCACCCCGTGGGGCTGGTCGACGGTCTACGACCAGTCCGTCCGCTACCACCGCGAGGCGCGCCGCTACACGGTCGGCGAGGCGGCGTGGCGCCTGGTGAGCACGCTCGTCGAGCGCGATCCCTTCGTGGTCGTGACCGTGCTGTTGGTCGTCGTGGGCGCGTTGGTTGCGCGGTCGCAGTGGCGCCCCGCCACCGGTTCATGGCAGTTCCGGCCGGGCACGGTGCTCGGCGCGTGGCTCGGACTGCAGGTGGTGACGCTCCTCGCCGAGTCGGCCATGTGGCGCCCGCACGTGAGCCAGCTCGTCGTGCCGCTGTGTCTCCTCGGCGCGCTCCGCCTCCCCGCCTGGCGACCGCTCGTCGTCGCGTGGGCCGTCGCCCTCCCCGTCTGGGTCCTGGGCGTCGTCACGATCGTGCGCCCCGGGGGGTACCGGGGTGACGATGCCGAGATCGCGCGCTTGCTGCGCGCGCTGCGGCCCACGGCGGTGGTCGTCACCGACGAGCCCGGGTTTGCGTGGCGGGCCGGACGACGGGTGCCCGACGGCCTGGTCGACGTCTCGGTGAAGCAGTTCGACCAGCAGCGAATCACCGAGTCCGACGTGGTGCGGGCGGCACGCGAGCAGGACGCCTGCGCCGTCCTCGTGACCGCCGACGAGCGCTTCGGCCGCTGGCCCGACCTCGAGACACGACTCGCCGACGCCGGGTACCGCACGGTCTGGCGCGACGGTGAGCGCCGGCTCCTCCTGCGCCCCTGCTCCTGAGTCGCCTCGTTCAGGACGCGCGCCGCTCGCGCGTGCAGCCGAGCCGGTCGAACCACCGCAGCGGCGGGATGCGGTCGATGATCCGGGAGAAGGACGACACCTCGGCGACGACGGTCAGCACGATCAGGACGACGAGCGCAGTGACCCGGGTGGTCTCCCCGCGCCCGAGCACGATGCCGAGTCCGAGCACGGCTCCGACGACGTTCGCGCCGGTGTCGCCGAGCATCACCCGCTCGCCGAGGTCGTCGGGCAGCAACGCGAACGCCGCACCCATTGCGGGGGCGATCGCCACTCCGGCGGAGCCGGCGCCCAGCACGAACGCAAGGGGCACGTAGGCGATCAGTCCGAACTTGAGGGTGCGACCTGGAGCCCGGTCGAGCAGGTTGCCCAGGTTCGCGGCGAGGGCGATGAGCACTGCGTCGACGAGGAGGCGGCGCCCGGTTGCGAAGCCCGGCGTCGCGACGAGCACGACGGCCACTGCGGCGCCGCCGAACAGCTTGAGGAACCCGGTGGTGA
>JBJSXO010000296.1:0-6785 GCA_046086425.1 Actinomycetota bacterium
CCCCGACGGCCTCGGTGAGCACGCCCCCGAACCCGATCATCACGCACGGGCCGAACTGCGGGTCGCGGGCCAGTCCGGCCACCAGCTCACGGGTGCCCCGGAGCATCGGCGCCACGAGTACGGCCACTGCCCCGTCGGCAGGTCGGGCCGCCGCGAGCAGGTCCGCGGCGGCGTGCCGTACGGCGGACGCGTCGGCCAAACCGAGGCGCACCAGGCCGCGTTCGGTCTTGTGGGCGATGGCATCGCCGACGAGCTTGGCTACCACCGGGTACCCGATGGCTTCGGCGGCATCGACCGCCCCATCGGGGCCGTCGACCCGCACGGCGCCGGCCACCGGGACGCCGTACTCGGCGAGGAGCGCGCCGGACTCGTCTTCGGCGAGGGTTCGGCTCACGACGGGCTCACGAGCAGCGGGTCACACCTTCCCGGTGCGGCCGGCCCAGAACTCGTCCCGCAGGATGCGCTTGAGCAGCTTGCCCGACTCCGTACGCGGCAGCTCGTCGCGCACTTCATAGGTCCGCGGTCGCTTGTAGGAGGCGAGCCGCTCGGCGACGAAGGCGCGGATCTCGTCGAGGTCGAGCGTCGCGCCGGCGCGGGGCTGGAGGATCGCGTGGACCGCTTCGCCCCATTCGTCGTCGGGAACGCCGAACACGGCGACGTCCATCACTGCGGGGTGGTGGTGGAGGACGGCCTCGATCTCTGCGGGGTAGATGTTCACCCCACCCGAGATGATCATGTCCTTCTTTCGGTCGCAGATGTAGAGGTAGCCCTCGTCGTCGAGGTAGGCAACGTCGCCCACGGACTTCCAGTCGTCGTCCGGGAGTTGGGTCAGCTGCTCTGCGGTGCGGTGGTAGCCGTCCATTGCAAGACGGGTCCGGATGAAGAGTTCGCCCGGCTCCCCCGTGGGCGCCTCCGCACCGTCGTCGGTGACGATCTTGAGCTCGATGGGGCCGTAGGGCCTGCCGCACGAGCCGGGCTTGCGCAACTGGTCCTCGGGCGGGAGCACCGCCGCAACCCCGAGCTCGGTGGAGCCGTAGATCTCGAACAGGAACCAGTCGCCGAGTTTCTCGACGATCTCCTGCTTCAGCGCGTAGGGCACCGGCGCTGCGTTGGCGACCAGGATGCGCATCGACGACATGTCGGCACGCTCGAGCTCGCCGGGAGGCAGGCTCACGATCCGCTTGAGCTGGGTCGGTGCGGAGAACGTGTTGGTGGCCCGGTGCTCGGCCACTGCCCGCAGCCAGGCGCTCGGGTCGAACTTCCGCATCGGCACGATCGCGCCGCCGAGTGAGTGCGCCAGCGTTGCGAACATCAGCGGACCCGAGTGATAGAGCGGCCCGGTGGTGAGGTAGACCTCCTCACCCGGCCGGAAGCGCAGTGCCTCGAGCATCGCGAGCACGGTCTCGGCGTCGGACGTGGTGCGCAGTGCACCCTTCGGGTGCCCCGTGGTGCCCGAGGTGTAGATCATCGAACTGCCGATCGTGCTCGAGTCGACGCCGGGAGCCGGCTCGTGGTCGGGGGACCCGGTGAGGAGCTCGTCCCAGCCGATGCACCCGGCGGGGACTGCGCCGCCGTAGACGACGATCTCGCGGACCTTGGGGAGCCGGTCACGCACGGCCATGAGCACCGGTGCCTGTTCGGCGTCGATGACCACGGCGGTCGCGTCGGCGTTGTCGACGACGTACTGCATCTCCTAGGCGGTGAACCGGTACGAGAGCGGGACCGCGACGAGCGCGGCCTTACGCGCGGCGTGGATCGTCGTGATCACCTCGAGCGAGTTGGGCCCGCACCACACCACCCGCTCGCCGGGCTGTGCGCCGAGCGACGCCAGACCGTGGGCGAGACGGTTCGCCATGACGTTGAGTTCGCCGTAGCTCGTGGCCGACGGCCGCCCACCTCCCGCGGCATCGACGATCACGGCCGTCGCGTGGCCGGCGAGCTCGGCCTGGTTCGTGAGCGAGTCGGTCATGAGTCAGTCAGTCATGAGTCGGCCAAGGGCATCGGTAGCCTACCCCCGTGCCCCCCGCCCCCGACGGGCCCCCCGCACTCGCGACGAGTGTCGTCATGCCCGCCTACAACGAAGCCGACCTGCTCGAGCGGTCGGTGGCGGACGTCGTGGACGGCCTCGGGGCGTCGACCGGGTCGTTCGAGGTGATCGTGGTGGAGAACGGGTCCCGGGACGGGACGGCGGCGATCGCGGACCGCCTTGCGGCGACGACACCCGAGGTACGAACGCTGCACCTCCCGGCAGCCGACTACGGCGCGGCGCTGCGGGCCGGGTTTCTGGCCGCGCACGGCGACACCGTCGTCTGCTTCGACGTCGACTACTACGACCTGGCCTTCGTGGCTGCGGCCCAGGCCCGGCTCGACGGCAACGATGCCCCGGCCATCGTCGTGGGGTCGAAGCGCGCCGCCGGTGCACGCGACGAGCGGACTGCGCTGCGCCGGCTGGTCACGACCGTCTTCTCGGCCATCCTTCGCTACGGATTCGGGCTTCGCGTCTCCGACACCCACGGGATGAAGGCCCTGCGCCGGCGCGCGGTCGAGCCCCTCGTGCGGGTGTGCCGCTTCGGCACGGACCTGTTCGACACCGAGCTGGTGCTCCGGGCGGAGCGAGCCGGCCTGCTCACGGTGGAGCTGCCCGTCGTCGTGGTGGAGCGCCGCCCGTCGCGGTCGTCGATCGTCCGGCGCGTCCCCCGGACCGTGTGGGGTCTGGTTCGGCTCCGCTTCCTGCTCGGGCGCGACCGCGCGCCGGGGAAGCGATAAGGATGCCGGGGCCCGTGCGGCCGGTTCGGTGCGGACCGGTCTCGTGAACCGCTACGCCGCCGCGCTCTCCCAGCACCCGCTTCCCGCGCACGCGGTCGGCGAGGTGGCCGGACAGGTCCTCGACCAGCTCGACGGGGACGATCCCGACCTGCTCGTGTGCTTCGCGTCGGCGCACCTCGTCGGGGCCCTCGACGACGTCGTCCATGCCCTCGGCGCGCTGCTCACGCCGCGCGTCCTCCTCGGAACGACCGCCAGTGGCGTGCTCGGGGGGACCCACGAGGCCGAAGACGGGATCGGGTTCGCAGTGTTCGCGGCCTGCCTCCCCGGGGCCGTCCTCGAGCCGGTCTGGCTGCGCAGCGAGGAGACGCCCGACGGACCGACCGTGGTCGGGTGGCCCGAGCGCGCGGTCGACGCCGAGGCGCTGGTGCTCGCGGCGGATCCCTTCTCGTTCCCGGTGGAACGCGTCCTCGAGCGGATCGATGCCGAGCGGCCGGGCCTGCACGTGCTCGGTGGGCTTGCGTCGGGGGCGTCCCGCCCGGGAGGCAACCGGTTTCTCCTGGACGGCCGGATCCACGCCGACGGTGCCGCCGGTGTGCTGATCGGCGGAGTCGGGATGCGCACCGTGGTGTCGCAGGGCTGCCGGCCGGTGGGCCAACCGTTCGTGGTCACCAAGCGCGGGCGCCGCTCCGTCGAGGAGCTCGGCGGGCGGCCTGCGCTCGAGCGGCTTCGCGAGCTCGCCGAGCAGGCCGACGACGAGGAGCGGCGGTTGCTCGAGCAGGGTGTGCTCGCCGGCGTCGTCGTCGACGAGCACCTGGCCGATTTCGGACCGGGCGACTTCCTCGTGCGCGGCATCGTCGGCGTCGACCGCGAGACCGGCGCGATCGGGATGGGTGAGCCCGTCGAGGTGGGCCAGACCTTCCAGTTCCACGTACGCGACGCCACCACCGCCGACGAGGACCTCCGCGCCCGCCTGGCTCACGAGACTGCCGGGGGCGCGTTGCTGTTCACCTGCAACGGCCGGGGTCGCACCCTCTTCGGCGAGCGCGACCACGACACGGGGGTGATCGTGGAGACGCTGGGGCCCGTGCCTGTTGCGGGCATGTTCTGCGCCGGTGAGCTCGGTCCCGTCGGCGCCCGTAACGCCGTGCACAGCTTCACCGCGAGCCTCGCGCTGTTCCCGTAGCCGCCGCGCTCGGCGCCCGCGCACTCCGGAGCGCTTCCACGGCTCCCGTCGCCACCGCCGCGTATCCTGCGGTCACCCGAAGCGACAGTCCACGCGAGAGGAGCCTGGGTGCCCACCACCGACCTCGAGATCCGCGGCATCAACGTTGCCCGCGGGCTGGCGATGGACGCGGTGCAGCAGGCGAACTCCGGGCATCCCGGCACGCCCCTCGCCCTTGCGCCGCTCGTCCACGTGCTCTTCACGCGCATCATGCGCTTCGACGCCGGCGACCCAGGGTGGGCCGACCGTGACCGCTTCGTGCTGTCGGCCGGCCACGCGTCGATGCTGCTCTACGCCTACCTCTACCTCTGCGGCTTCGGCCTCGGTCTCGACGACCTCCGGTCGTTCCGGCAGTGGGGGTCGGCAACGCCGGGGCACCCGGAGTACGGGCACACTGCCGGCGTCGAGGTCACCACCGGTCCGCTCGGTCAGGGCTTCGCCAACGGCGTCGGGATGGCGCTCGCGGAAGCCAACCTGCGGGCGCGCTTCGGGCCCGAGCTCTTCGACCATCACGTGTTCGCGATCTGCTCCGACGGCGACCTCGAGGAGGGCATCAGTCACGAAGCCGCCTCGCTGGCCGGGCACCTCGGCCTCGGACGCCTCGTGTACGTCTACGACGACAACCACATCTCGATCGACGGACCGACCTCGCTCGCCTACTCCGACAACGTGCCCGAGCGCTTCTCCGCCTACGGGTGGCACGTGGTCGAGGTCGGTGAGGCCGCCAACGACTGCGACGCGCTCGAGGCCGGCGTGCGCGCCGGGATCGCCGAGCGTGACCGACCCAGCCTCGTCGTGCTGCGGAGCCACATCGGCTGGCCGTCGCCCAGCTACACCGACACTGCACACGCCCACGGGAATCCGCTCGGTGCGGAGGAGATCGGGAAGATCCGCGACATCCTGGGTCTGCCCCAGGAGGACTTCTGGGTGCCCGATGACGTGCTCGCCTTCTACCGGGAGGCCGGGGTGCGCGGTCGAGGAGACCGGGACGCGTGGGAGCACCGCCAGGCGGCCATCCGGATCGACGATCCCGAACGCGCCGCGCGCGTCGACGCCTGCCTCGCCGGACGCGGGCTCCCGGGCTGGGAGGCGTCGTTGCCGTCCTGGGCCCCCGGCGAGTCCCTCGCCACCCGCGCGGCCTGCACGAAGGTGCTCACCGCGGTCCTCGACCAGGTCCCCGGTCTCGTCGCCGGCGGCGCCGACCTCACGGGGAACACCGGGACCGAACTCAAGGGTGCCCCGGTGGTGGGTACCCACGACTTCGGCGGGCGCCAGATCCACTGGGGCGTCCGCGAACACGGCATGGGCTCGGTGATGAACGGCATGGCGGTGTCGGGACTGATGCCCGCCGGCGGCACCTTCCTCTTGTTCAGCGACGACATGCGCCCCGCCGCGCGGCTGGCGGCGTTGTCCGGGTACAAGACCGCGTTCGTGTGGTCCCACGACTCCGTGGGCGTCGGTGAGGACGGGCCGACGCACCAGCCGATCGAACAGGTGATGGCGTTGCGCGCCATCCCCCACCTCTGCGTCGTGCGGCCCGCCGACGCCAACGAAACCGCGCACGCCTGGCGGCACTTCGTCGACGGGGATGGGCCGATGGCGTTGATCCTGACCCGTCAGAACGTGCCCGTCCTCGACGGCACTGCGCAGCGGGGCGCGCAAGGCCTGGCGTGCGGCGCCTACACACTGGTCGACGAGCCGTCCGGTGGCCTCGACCTCGTCCTGATCGGGACGGGCTCCGAGGTCGCGTTGTGCGTCGACGCCCGGGAGATCCTCGCGGCCGAAGGGATCCGTGTGCGGGTGGTGTCGATGCCGTCGTGGGACCGCTTCGACCTCCAGCCCGACGCGTACCGCGACGCAGTGCTGCCCCCCGGAGTGCCGACTCTGGCGGTCGAGGCCGGCGTGAGCCTCGGCTGGCAGCGCTTCGCCGACGACGTGCTCGGCATCGACCGGTTCGGCGCGTCGGCCCCGGGTCCGACGGTGTTCCGCGAGCTCGGCTTCAGCGCCGAGCAGGTCGCCACCCGGGCGCGCACGCTGCTCGGCGCCGGCGACCCCGCCTGAGCCCGCCGCGCCGGACCGTCGCGCCCGATCAGCCCGCCCCGAGGTCCTGGGCCGCCCGGAGGTGGGCGGCAAGCGTGGCGACCGTGTCGTGCGCGTTCAGTCCGCTCGGGTTGGGCATCACGTACACGGCAACGCCGCCGAGATCACCGTCTTGGACCCCGGCCACCGCACGGCGGTCGACGGCCGCCCGCCAGCCGGCGAGTCCGAGGAAACAGACCGCACCGGGACGAAGCCATTCGACGAGGGCGCGCACCCGGGCCAGGCCGCTGCGGTACTCCGCGGTGGTCAGCTCGGCCGCCGCGACCGAGGGTCGCTTCACGAGGTCGGTCATCCCCACGCGATCGACCCGGATCGCGTGCCACGGATCCCGGTCGCAGGTGACCAGGCCGGCCGCGAGCGCCGCAGGCCAGAAGCGGTTGCCCGGTCGCGCGAAGCCGACCCCGGCGTCGGCGGAGTACCACGACGGGTTCAGGCCCACCACGAGGAGGCGGAGACCCGGGCCGACGAAGTCGGGCAAGGTCCGTAGCCGCTCGACGCCCACCATCACGGCCGCGGCGCGGGTCGCCCGGCAGGCGTGCACGGCGAAGCCTCCACCCTCGAGCACCGGGACCAGCGCGGCCGGGTCCCAGCCCTCGAGGGTCCCTCGCCAGCGAGCGCCCACGGGCAGCGCAGCGTGGGCGGTGGCCAGCGCAACGGGCAGGTGGACCGGGGCCACCGCGAGGGTGCGGGCGACGGC
>JBJSXO010000297.1:0-4177 GCA_046086425.1 Actinomycetota bacterium
CGCGCCGGTGCCGGACCCGGAAGGCGGTGAGCACGCCCTGGAGGTCGCCGTCCACCGCAGGCCGGCGCCAGGGACGGCCCCGCGCCGAACGTCGGTCACCTCTCCCCTCGTGACGCAGGTCGGTCGACGTCATGACCGACCCCAGGCTACCGGGGGATCAGCGCCTCATTTGCGCTTCCGGCGCTGCTGGCGCGGGCGCGGCGCCACGCCGTCGCCCCGGGACGGTGGGGTCGGCTCCGACTGCGGGGGCGGCGCAGCGGGGGCCGCAGCCGCCGGAGCGCTCGGGGATGCCGTGGTCGGCCCCGCCTCGGTCGGCCCCGCCGAGCCCTCGCCCCGGGCGTGCTGGACCTCGGCGCGCTCGCGGACGGAGCGGAACCGCGGCTCACGCTCCTTGAGCCAGGCCACGATCGGCGTCGCCACGAAGATCGACGAATAGGCGCCGGTCAGCAGGCCGATGAACAGGGCCAGCGCGAAGTCCTGGAGCCCCACGGCGCCGAGGCCGAAACGCCCGACGACCAGCAGCGAAAGCACCGGGAGCACCGCGACGAACGAGGTGTTGAGTGACCGCATCAGCACTTCGTTGAGCGAGCGGTTCACCATCATGGAGTACGTATCGCCCTTGACCGTGCCGAGGCGCTCCTCGTTCTCCTTGACCTTGTCGAACACCACCACGGTGTCGTACAGCGAGAACCCGAGGATGGTGAGGAACGCCACCACGGTCGCGGGTGTCACCTCGAAGCCGGTGATCGCGTACACGCCGGCGGTGATGATGATGTCGTGGACCACGGCGATGATCGCGGCCAAGGCCATACGCCACTCGAAGCGCAGGCTCAGGTAGATCGCGATCGCGACGAAGAACACCACCAGCGCTTGGAGCGCCTTCTTCGAGACCCGGTCGCCCCAGGTCGGTCCGACGTTGTTGACGCTCACCTTCGACTCACTGATGCCCGCGTACTCGGCGAGCTCTGCGGTGATGGCGTTGCGCTCCTTCGGGGTGAGCTCCTCGGTCTGCACCCGCACGCCCGAGCTGCCGAGGATGAGGACCTTGGCGTTGTCCTGACCCGCGTTGGCGAGCGCGTCGCGCACGTCGGCCGCGTTGGCGCTCTTCCCGGCGACGGAGAAGGACCACTGCGTCCCCCCGGTGAAGTCGATGCCGAGGTTCAGGCCGCCGAACAGGAGGAACAACAGCGAGATGACGACCGCGCCGCCCGAAATCAGGACCCACCGCCACGACCGGTCGATGAACTGGTAGTTCGTGTGCTCGTGGTAGAGGTCTCCGAACCGGTGCCGACGGCCGCCCGGGCCGGGCTGGGTCGGGTCGGTGGCGTAGGTCCGAGCCAGGTTGCTCATGCGGTGGCCTCCGGCGCGTCGAGGCCGGCGGCGATGCCGAACACCCGGTTCCGCACGATGCCCTGCCGGCGCGCCATGAGCGACACCAACGGGTGCATGAAGAAGTAGGACACCAGCAGGTCGAGCACCGTGGAAAGCCCGAGGAAGAACGCGAAGCCCTTGACCGAGCCCACGGCCACGAGGAACAAGATCGCGGCACCGAGGAAGGAGACCAGGTCGGCGGCGAGGATGGTGCGAAACGAGCGCGTGAAGCCCCGGTCGGCAGAGGTACGAACCGTGCGGCCCGAACGCACCTCGTCCTTGAGTCGCTCGAAATAGACGATGTAGGAGTCGACGGTCACGCCGATCGAGACGATGAGGCCGGTCACTCCGGCGAGCGTGAGCACGGGCCGGCCGCTCCCACCGAGGAGACCGAGAACGGCCTCGCCGATGAACGAGGTCACCGCCACGAGCAGCAGCGCGCCGCTGATCAGGATCCCGGCGATCACCACGAGGCCGAGGATGCGGTAGTAGACGAGGATGTAGATCGACACGAGCACGAGGCCGATCACGCCCGCGATGATCCCGGCACTGAGCTGGTCCTTGCCGAGGGTCGGCGACACGTTCTGCACGGTGAGCTCCTGGAGCTGCACCGGCAGCGCGCCGTAGTTGATGAGCTTGGCCAGGTCGGAAGCCTCGGTCGCGGTGAAGTTGCCGGTGATCGAGACGTCCCCGTCGAACGTGGAGCTCTGGAACGCGGGGTTCGATTGCACCACGCCGTCGAGCACGATGGCGACCTGGTCCTGGGGCGAGGTCTTCCCGTAGGACGTCGAGGCGAGCTGGTTGAACTTGGTGAGCCCGTCGCCGGTAAGGGTCATCAGCACCAGGTACTCGTTCTGGAACCGCGAGCGGGCCTTGTCGACGTCGTTGCCGGTGAGGGTGGTGGGGCCGAGCAGCAGGCGGCCGGGGCTCGCCCCGCCGTCGGTCGCGCGCAGAGGCAGCACGACGCAGACGTCCCGGGCGTCGTCGGCCCGGCCGGTGGTGGGGATCTTGGTCAACGCGGTGATGGCCGCGGCGTCACACGAGGCGACCGCCGCCTTGGCTGCCGCGTCGTCGGGGACGGTGGTCGGCGTCGTGGTGCCCTCGGCCGCAGTGGTCGGGGTCGTCGTGTCCTCGGCCGCAGTGGTCGTCGGCGTCGAGCCCCCGGGGGTCGTGGTCGACGTCGTGGTCGAGGACGCCTTGCCGGCGTCTTCGGCCGGGACCTGGGCGAGCACCGGGCGGAACCGCAACTCGGCGGTCTGGCCGACGAGACGGCGGGCCTTGTCCCGGTTGTCGACGCCGGGGAGGTCCACGACGATGTTGCCGCCCTGGCGGCTGATCTCGGGCTCGGCCACACCGAGCCCGTCGACCCGGCTGCGGATGATGTCGACGGCGACGTCGAGCGAGCCGGGCTTGACGTCGCCCACCGGCTCGAGCACCACCGAGATGCCGCCCTGCAGGTCGAGGCCGAGGAGCGGGGTGTTGCCCTGGACCAGCGTGAAGGCGACGAGGGCCACGACCACGGCGAGGAAGCCGAACAGCTTGGCCCGGAGGCGTCCGACGCTCATGACGCGGCGCCGTCGTCTCCGTCGTCGGACGAGGACCCGCCGTCCCCCGCAGGCTCGTCGCCCATGCGGGAGACCCCCGCGTCGGCGTCGGAGCCGCCGGGGATCTTCTGCACCACCGCCGCACGCGCGACCTTCACGATCACGCCCGGCGCGATCTCGAGCTCGAGCGTCTCGGGCTCGAGGCTGACCACGGTCCCGAACAGCCCGCCGTTGGTGACGACCTCGTCACCGACCCCCACCGCCTCGAGGAGCTGGCGGCGGAGCATCTGCTGGCGGCGCTGGGGCCGCACGATCAGGAAGTAGAAGGCGCCGACCAGGATGACCAGGTAGACCACGACGACTTGCACGACGACACGTCCAGTTCGAAGGCGGGCCGGGTGATGCTAGCGAGGGTTCAGCCCTCGAACAGGGTCGGACCGGCGCTCGAGGGGACGGTCAGCCCGAGGTGGGCGTAGGCCGCCGCGGTGGCCACCCGGCCCCGAGGGGTACGCCGGAGCAGGCCGCACTTGAGCAGGAAGGGCTCGTAGACGTCCTCCACCGTGTCGGGCTCCTCGGCGACCGACACCGCGAGCGTCCCGAGGCCCACGGGCGCCCCGGCGAAGATCTCGCACAGCGCGTGCAGAATCGCCCGGTCCACCTTGTCGAGGCCGAGCGCGTCGACGTCGAACAGCAGCAGCGCCTCTTGGGCGACCGCGCCGCTGACCACGCCGTCCGCCCGCACCTCAGCGAAGTCCCGCACGCGGCGGAGCAGGCGGTTGGCCACCCGGGGCGTCCCCCGCGACCGGCGCGCGATCTCCACTGCGCCGGCGGGCTCGAGCGGCACGCCGAGGATCCCCGCGGCGCGTTCGACGATGGTGACGAGGTCCTCGGGCTCGTAGTAGTCGAGCCGGGTGACGAAGCCGAAGCGGTCGCGCAACGGGCCCGCGATCATCCCGGAGCGGGTGGTGGCTCCCACGAGGGTGAACCGGGGCAGGTCGAGACGGATCGACCGGGCCGAGGGGCCCTTCCCGATCACGATGTCGAGCTGGAAGTCCTCCATCGCCGGGTAGAGGACCTCCTCCACGGTGCGGGCAGGCGGTGGATCTCGTCGATGAAGAGCACGTCGCCGTCGTCGAGGTTGGTGAGGATCGCCGCAAGGTCGCCGGCCCGCTCGAGGGCGGGGCCGCTCGTGATGCGGCAGGCCACCTCGAGCTCCGCCGCGACGATCCCGGCGAGCGTGGTCTTGCCCAGGCCGGGCGGGC
>JBJSXO010000298.1:0-4509 GCA_046086425.1 Actinomycetota bacterium
GGTGCGGGCCGAGACCGCCCGGGACGACGTGTGCGGGTTGCTGATCTGGAACGGCAACTTCCGGGCCCTGGGCCCGTCGGTCACCGAGGGGCTGCGGCCATGGCGCGACTACGGCGACGGTCGTGTGCTCTTCGTGACGCCGGGCTGCGGACCGACCGTCACCCGGTGACCTACGAGCCGAGGCGGTCGAGCACCACGGCGAGGTGCTCGGGATCCACCTTGAGCTCGAGTCCCCAGGGGTAGTCCTCGTACGCACACCGGTGGATGAGCATGTGGTACCGGTGTCCCAGGATTCCGCAGACCTCGAGGAAGCACGTGTTGACGAAGTTGGGTGAGAAGCACTCGATGACCGTCGATCCGGCAGGTTGGAAGAGCGTGTGGATGAAGCCCGATCCGTGGGGCCCGCCCATGACCGTGGCCCCGGACGCCACGGAGATCTGGTCCCGCAGGCTCAATGCCCCCATGTCGACGAACTCGAACCCGTGGGGACGGAGCAGCTCGACGATCTCCTCTTCGTTCACGAGCGACTTCCGGCCGCTGCCGACGGCAGCATCGCGGACCTGCCAGATGCGTGGCGCCGAGGGGGCCGTGGGAGATCCGACGCGATCGAGGATGTCCTGTCGATACGCCAGGTAGACCTCGCGGAGCGACCGCGCGCGATCGCGGTTGATCGGCGGGGTGAACACGGCCGAGCGAACACGCGTGGCCCCCGGCAGGTCGGTGATCACCCGGCCCGGGTCGACCTCCATGAGCTCGAGCGACTCGAGGACGAAGCCCGGGATGGGGCCACCCGGCACGGCGGGGGTCACGACGTAGCTGCCGCGGAACCCGCTGGTCTCGAGCACGAAGATCTTGATGAGCTCCTCACTCACCCAGTGCCCGAAGGCGAACGAGTAGGGGTTGCTCAGGATGCAGACGTCGTCGTCCACCTCGGCGACGATGTCGTTCACCGTGTCGCCCGGATACGTGGCGAGCACCCACTCGAGGGTGTACGGAGCGTGGAGCACCTCCTCGGGGACGACGAGCCCATCGGTCACCTGCAGGCGGAGCCACGGCAGGTACACGACGTTCGGGATCTGCAGGAGCGGGAGCGTGGTGTCTCCGAACGTCGCTGTCGACCTCCACCCCCGTGCGGGGCTGTTTCCGTCGAGCAGGCTGCCGTACCGGAGCTGTGTGCGGTCCACGGAACCCGACCCGGTCCGGGTGACCCGGTCCGCCTCGCCGCGACCGGCGACCGCCGAAGGTTCCCACGCGCTGGGCCCGGTGGCCGGACGTGAGACGAGGCTGTGAAGGAGGCGAGCGGCACCGCGCCGCCCCGTGGACGCATCGGCAGCACGGCCGGTGACCCGATGCTTGGCCAGCATGACCTCGAGTCCGACCACCCGCTGCTCGGCTAGGGCCAGGTCGATCTGGAGCTGCGTCAGCCCATCGGCACCGTGTGTGGCGCGCGTCTGCATCAGCGCCGCGTGCAGCGTGCGCTCGACCTCCGCGAGCGACGCCAGCTCCGCGTGCAGTCGGGTGCGCTCTTCCTCGTGGTCCTGTTCGGTCATCACAAGCTCGATTCATGGTGCGCGTGGACGACACCGATCATGGCGCGTCCGAAGTCCCGAGGTCTACCGGACCGCGCGTACGCACGTTCGGCGACGAGCGGTCGTCGTGACGACGCATCCGTCCGATACTGTGTCTCGGTGGTCGACAACCTCCTGCCCGTCATGAGGCCGCTGCTCCCGACCGCAGCCTCACTCGCCCCGTACTTGGCTCGGATCGACGACGCCCGGGTCTACACCAACTGGGGTCCGCTGTCCGAAGCGCTGCGGGGCCGGCTCGGCGAGCACTTCGGGGTGGGTCCCGAGCAGGTAGCCCTGCTCGCCAACGGGACGTTGGCCCTGCAAGGGGCAATCGAGACCATGGGCGACCCGATGTCGGTTGTCGGGATCCCGAGCTGGACGTTCATCGCCACCGGTCTCGCCGTCGACGGAGCCCGTCGGGCCGTGCATCTCGTCGACGTCGATCCGGGCACCTGGGCCCGCGTCGCCGAGCCCCGTACCCGCTTCGACGGGGACATCGTCGTCGCCCCGTTCGGTGATCGTCCCGACGTCGAGGCCTGGGCGGCCTCCCCGACGCCGGTGATCTTCGACGCCGCCAGCTGCTTCGACGCGTGCGAGGGCATCGGACCGGCCCTCGGAGCGCGGTGTGCGTTGATGGTGAGCCTCCACGCGACCAAGCCGCTTGCCGCGGGGGAGGGCGGGGCCCTGGTCGGCCCCGAGGACTGGATCGCCGAGATCGTGCGCTGGGCCAACTTCGGGATCGCCGAGGATCGCGTCGTCCGCCGGGCGGCGACCAACGCCAAGCTGAGCGAATACCACGCCGCCGTCGGTCTCACGGCCCTCGACCAGTGGGAACGGACCCGGTCGCAGTGGCAGGAGGTCAATGCCTGGGCGGTCGAGGTCGCCGACGGGCTCGGCATGGGGGTGCAGCCCGCGCTGCGCAAGGGATTTGTCACCACGACGTGGGTCGCCGAGTTCGCCGATGACGCCACCAAGCCGCGGGTCCTGCAGCACCTCGCCGACGCCGGGATCGACAGCCGCGACTGGTGGAGCGCCGGCGTGGGTGCCACGCCGTACTTCGCGACGGCCCCGCGTGACGACCTGTCGGTGACGGAGCGCCTCGCCCGACGCACCCTCGGTCTCCCGATGGCCCGGGACATGACCCGGGATGCGTTCGGGCGGGTTGCCGATGCCCTGAACGGCGTGTGCGCCGGCTGAGCACCGATCGGCTCAGGCGCGGCGGCTCACGCCGGGACCACGCGGCGGCGCAACAGCATGGAGCGGATCTCGTCCACCGAGTTGAACATCATCACGTCGATGATCGACAGACCGGCGAGGAACGGGCTGCCGAGCTGGTCGTAGGGCGGTAGGTCCGACTCGAGGAACTCCAGGGCGACGCCTCCCGCCGCGTAACGAGCGGGGTCGAAGAGGTCGCGGCCGCCGATCGGGTTGCAGTAGGCGTCAATGTCGGGCAGCGCACGGCAGGTCGCAAGGGCCCAGTCGCCCGGGTCGGGATCCTCGGGGACGACCACCTCGAGCGCGGAGAACTCGACGATCTCGGTGGTGATCCCGAGATGGGCGCAGACGCGTGTGATGCCGGCGCGATCGACATCCGCGATCGTCCGGTGATCGGGGGTCAGGACCTCGACCAGCAGGTCGCGCACCACCTCGTAGTGCGGCGCGCGACGCCGGTAGTGCTCGACCTGGGCCAGGAGCCGATTGCGCCACGGCTGGTGGTCGTCGATCTGCTTCTCGCCGATGATCGTCTCCCGCGCGCTCGCACGCAGCGGGACCCGGATGTATTGCCAGTCGTCACCACTGGGCTTGAGGATGCGGTTGCGGTCGACCCAGCCGTGTCGGATGAACTGAGCACGGTCGAACAGGACGAAGACGTCGACGTCGTCGATCAGACTGAAGTACCCGAGATACGGGAAGAAGTACGGTTGCATCATCCCGAGCCGCACGTGTGCCTCGTTCCTCGGCTTCCTGATGGTCGAGACAGTATCGTGCTCCCGGACCTATTGATCGGTGCCCGGTGATCAGTGCCCGGCCACGCGACGCGCGATTCGGGGGAGTTCAGTGGACGACGAGATCCAGCACGCGCTCTCGCAACTGGCCGAGACCTACCTCGACGCACACGGTCCGGATACGCCGCTCGGTGTGGGCTGGACGCGTGCGTTCCTCGGTCGGTACGAGGCGATGTTCGACCTGATTCGCTGGGATCGCGGGCGCGACGCCGACGCACCGGTGGTACTGGCCGACCTGGGGTGTGGCGCCGGCCACTTCTACGAGTTCGTGCAGCAGCGGGCAGACTGGGAGTTCGACTACACGGGCATCGACATCTCGACGGCCTTCCTCGACGCGTCTCGGGCGCGGTTCCCCGAGGCCCAGTTCGTGGAACTCGACATCCTCAAGCATCAGGGTCCCCTGCCGGAGTTCGACTACGTCATTGCGAACGGCTTGCTCAACTCGAAGGGTGAACTGAGCTGGGACGCGATGTGGGACTACTCGAAGCGCTTGATCCGCGCCGCCTACTCGATGACGCGGCGCGGCCTGGCGTTCAACGTGATGACCACGCACCTCGACTGGGAGCGACCGGACCTGTTCCATGTCGCGTTCGACGACATGGCGACGTTCGTGCGGGCCGAGCTGAGTCACCACTTCGTGTTTCGCCAGGACTACGGGGCCTTCGAGTACACGATCTACGTATACCGGGGTCCCTCGACCAGCCCGGACTGACCGCCGGGGCGGTGCGGCCGGGGTGGCGACAAGTCGCTCGACCGCGGTGCGGGCGATAACCTGACGCCGCCATGGCCCGGCTCTCCGACTTCGCGGGTACCCGCGAGCTCACCGTGAACCTCACTCAGCGTGAGCTGAAAGGGCGGTACAAGCGGTCGATCCTTGGCTGGACCTGGTCGAGGGACCCCGGTATACGTAGATCGTGTACTCGAAGGCCCCGTAG
>JBJSXO010000299.1:0-13966 GCA_046086425.1 Actinomycetota bacterium
TCGCCGCGCTCGTGGCCGACAACTACGCGGTGGAGGGAATGGTGCGGCCCAAGCGCGACGCCGAGCGGTTCACGTTGCTGCCGATCCACCACCTGTGCCTGTTCCGCCTAGGGGTGCCCCTCGGCGAGCTGTGGTACCTGCACGAGCTCGCCTCGTGGCTGCGGGCCCACGAACGCAGCCGGTTCCTCCTCACCGCACCACCGCTGCGGCTCCCCGGCGCAGTGGGTGGACCGGTCACGCCGGTCGCGACCGTCTGAACGGGGCGAAGCCGCTCGCGCGGGCTTTGGTGAAGGTCTTCTGCAACTTCGGCCGCCCGGCGGCGTTGAGGAGCAGGCGGCGGGGCTTCCCCGGGATGTTGGTCCCGAAGTAGTAGTTGTCGCTCCCGAACGCGGAGTTCTCGGTGCCCCGCCCGATCATGTCCGTCCACCACGTCTCGGCGGCGGGGTCGATCTCCAGGATCTCGTCGCCGTGGTCGCGCGCGTCGCGCAGCAGGTCGATCACGAACTCGACCTGGTCGCTGTTGTAGCGGGGGTTGTTCCCCGCGGCGGCGTGCGGACCGCCGGGGAAGAAGAAGTTCGGGAAGCCGGCGGTGGCCACGCCGGCCCAGGTGCGGGGCCCGTCGGCCCACGCGTCGGCGAGCAACCGGCCGTCGGTGCCGCGCACCCCCATCCGGACGAGCGCGCCGGTGCCGAAGTCGAAGCCGGTGGCCCACACCAAGATGTCGAAGGCCCGCTCACCCGCGGTCGTCTCGATGCCGTGCTCGGTCACACGCACCATCGGCGTCTCACGGAGGTCGACGAGGTCGACGTTGGACCGGTTGAATGCCTCGTAGTAGCCGACGACGAACGGCGGTCGCTTCTGCGCGTAGCGGTGGTCGGTGGGGATGAGCCGCTCGGCGGTCGCGGGGTCGTGGACGATGCTGCGGATCTTGGCCGCGATGAACTCGCACCACAGTGCGTTGGCCGCAGGGTTCATCACGACGTCGGCATAGTTGCTGGTGAGCTTGCGGAATCCCGGACTGTTCCACACCCGGTCGAAGAAGGCAGCCCGCTGCGCGTCGGTGTCGTCGAAGGCCGACCGCTCGACCGCAGTGTGGTGGAAGCCGTGGGGCGAGGTCTCCAGCACCGTGCGCAACGCCGCGAAGTCGACGCGCAGCTGCGCCTGCTCCTCGTCGGTGATGGGCGCGTTGTTGAGTGGGGTGCACCAGTTCGCGCTGCGCTGGTACACGGTCACCAGTTCGGCGACCGGCGCGACGGCGGGCAGCACCTGCACGCCGCTCGACGACGTGCCGACGATCGCCACCCGCTTCCCGGTGAAGTCCACGGGCTCCCTCGGCCACCGGCCGGTGTGGTGGGACTCGCCCCGGAACCGGTCGAGGCCGGGGACCTCGGGGAGGTAGGGCACCGAGAGCACCCCGGTCGCGGCGACGAGCCACCGGGCACGGTGCACGGCACCGTCCTCGGTGGTGACCGACCACCGGGCCGCGGCCGGGTCCCACTCCGCCGCCGCGACCCGGGCCCCGAGGACGATGTGGCGGCGCAGGTCGAACCGGTCCACCACGTAGTTCACGTAACGCTCGATCTCGGGCTGGCCGGCGAAGTGCTCGGACCACACCCACTCGTCGAAGAGTTGCTCGGAGAACAGGTAGCCGTAGGTGTAGCTCTCGGAGTCGAAGCGGGCGCCGGGATAGCGGTTCCAGAACCAGGTGCCGCCGACGCCGTCACCCGCTTCGAGCACGCGCGTCGAGAAGCCCTCCTCGACCAGCCGGTAGAGCGCGTTGACCCCGGTCATCCCGGCACCGACCACGAGCACGTCGACGCCTTCTGTGCTGTGCGAGACCATGCCCGTCCCCGTCGTGTACCGGCCGGTTAGCCTACCGACGATGCGCGTGCCCTACGCGATGGAACATCCCGACCGCGTGCCCAAGCAGCGCTACTTCGACGCCGACTTCTACGCGCTCGAGGCCGAGCAGCTCTGGCCCCGGGTGTGGCAGATGGCCTGCCGGCTCGAGGAGATCCCGGCGCCGCACGACTTCGTCGAGTACGAGATCCTCGACCAGTCGGTGCTCGTGGTGCGCACCGACGACATGGAGGTGCGCGCGTTCCAGAACGCGTGCCGGCACCGGGGCGTGAAGCTGGCCGAAGGGCAGGGCACCTGCGCAAAGGGGTTCCGGTGCCCCTTCCACGGGTGGTGCTACGGCCCCGACGGTGCGAACACGGCAGTGCCGCAGCGGCGCGGATTTGCCGAGCACAACCTCGACCTCGCCGACCTCGACCTCACGCCGGTGCGCTGCGAGACCTGGGGTGGGTGCGTCTGGATCAACTTCGACCTCGGCGCGCCGCCGCTGCGGGCCAGCCTGGAGCCAGCGGCCGGCGCACTCGATTCGTGGAAGGTGGAGTCACTCCGGACCGAGTGGTGGGAGGCGGCCCGGCTCCCGGTGAACTGGAAGCTCGCCATCGAGGCCTTCGTCGAGATGTACCACGTGGTCCAGACGCACCCGCAGCTGGTCATCCCGACCCGGTTCGGCGCGCGCCACGACCAGCCCTTCGATGCCGCCGCGTTCATCGACGCCGACATCGAGTACCTGCGGGCGATGAGCGAGGGCATGGCGGGGATGATGCACGCGAGCGACGTCGCCGTGGCCGAGGGGCTGCGCACCCTGGAGCTGCCCGACGATCCCGTTGCGGGCAAGGCCTTGTGGAACCGCACCCTCAACGACGCCGTGGTGCAGTGGCACCGTGACGCCGGCCACGACATGCCCGACCTCAACGACCTCGACGCCCAGGGCGTCAACCTCACGTTCTTCCACTGCTTTCCGCACTACTTCGTGCTCCCCATGTACAGCAGCGCCTCGGCGTACCGGTTCCGGCCGCTCGGACCGGAGGAGACCCTGATGGAGATCTGGTCGCTGACGCGCTTCCCGCGCGACGCCGAGCGCCCCCGCCCGTCGCCACCCGAGCCCCGTGAGTGCGACGACCCGCGCTGGCCGCCGATCCCCGCGCAGGACTTCTCCAACCTGCCCAAGCAGCAACGGGGCCTGCACGCCCGGGGCTTCGAGTACATGCGGCTGTCGACGCGCCTCGAGGGGCACATCGCGAACTGCCACCGGGTGGTCGACGGCTACCTCGCGGGCCTTTCGCACGACCGGCTGCTCCCGGTCCTCTCGGTGGTGAACGTCTACCCGTTCGAGCAGCCCATGGCCGACCTCGGTCTGGACTCACCCGGATAGGGTGCCCGGACGCCCCCCAGACGATCGACCGGCGACAACGGTCAGCCGATGGGCCACCGAAGGGAACCGAGATGAGCGACGCAGCCGCAACCCCGCCCGAGCCGACGAGCCGCACCGAGGTGGTCCAAGACACCGACGTCGACCTCGACGGGGACGGCACCCCCGACGGTCACGTCACCATCGAGATCGAGCGCATCGACGTCGACGGGGACGGCACCACCGACATCGTCGTGGTCACCGAGACCACGACCGTCGACATGACCGGCGACGGGACGATCGACGGCGCCGAGATCACCGAGGCAGTGATGATGGACCTCGACGGTGACGGCACGGCCGACTCCGTGACCATCACCCGAACCACCGTGGTCGACATGGACGGTGACGGAACCCCCGACATCGCCGAGGTCGAGGAGCTGGACTTCAGCGAGATCCCCGAGCGCGCCCCCGACGCCTGAGCGACCGCTGCGCCCGACCGCACGGGGAGGGACTCGCGGCGGACGCGCTCATCGTGCGGCGGTCTCCTTGCGCCGGAGGATGAAGGTGGCGGTGGCCTTCGACACGACATCACCGTCGACGGTGCGGATCTCGGACTCGACGTAGGCCACCTGGCGGGTGGCCCGGGTCACCGCGGCGCGCACGCGCAGCGCGTCGCCGGCCGAGGCGGCACGGATCGTCTGGTACTGGACGTCGAGGGTCGCACACCGGTCCCCGCGTGCGAGCGCGCTGTTGGTCGCGAAGTTCATCGCCGCGTCGTGGACCACCGCGTAGACCCCGCCCTGGACGATTCCCGCCGGGTTGCAGGCCAGGTCGGTCGCCGCCCAGCCTGCCTCCGCCCAGCCGGCGCCGTAGCCGTCTAAGCCGACGCCGAGGCGGTCGAGGAGGACCATGCCGCCGTCCCCGAGCGAGCGATCCATGTCGCGAGCGGGGGGTGGGCGGCCCCCGTCGGGAGCCGCCGAGAGGGACGCGTCCGGAGCCATCAGGGGTCAGCGTAACGAACTACCGTCGGGCGCGGCCCGAGGCGCAGTGCCGGGGTCCGAGCCACGACCCGGGAGGAACCCGATGCGAAGCGCTGTGATCGTCGATGCCGTGCGGACCCCGCTCGGAAAGCGTGGCGGCGCGCTGAAGGACTGGCATCCGGTCGATCTCGCTGCGCACACCCTTGCGGCGTTGGTGGACCGGACCGATCTCGACCCGGCCCTGATCGACGACGTGATCATGGGCTGCGTCATGCAGGTGGGCGACCAGGCCGGCAACGTCGGGCGCAACGCCGTGCTCGCAGCCGGGTTCCCGGACACGGTTCCCGGCACCTCCGTCGACCGTCAGTGCGGATCGTCCCAGCAGGCCCTGCACTTCGCAGCCCAGGGCGTGATGGCCGGCGCATACGACGTGGTGATCGCAGCGGGAGTCGAGTCGATGACCCGGGTTCCGATGGGCTCGAGCTTCCTGGCGGGCTCGCTGCCCTTCGGGCCGAAGGTCATGGAGCGCTACGACCTGGTGCCCCAGGGGATCTCGGCCGAGATGATCGCGACCCAGTGGGGCATCACGCGCGAGGAGAACGACGCGTTCTCCGTGCAGTCGCACCAGCGGGCGGCGCAGGCGAGCGCGGAGGGCCGCTTCGACGGCCAGATCGTCCCCGTCGACGTCGTGGTCGACGGGCAGACGCAGGTGTTCACCCGTGACGAAGGCATCCGGCCCGACTCGTCGGTCGAGAAGCTCGCGCAGCTCAAGCCGGCCTTCGTCCCCGACACCGGGGTGGTCACGGCCGGCAACTCGTCGCAGATCACCGACGGCGCGTCGGCGGTCCTGGTCATGAGCGAGGATCGGGCGGCGGCGCTGGGTCTCACGCCGCGAGCTCGGTTCCACGCGTTCGCGCTGGCCGGGGCGGATCCGGTGATGATGCTCACCGCGCCGATCCCGGCCACGGCCCAGGTGCTGGAACGGGCCGGCCTGACCCTCGACGACATCGACCTCGTCGAGATCAACGAGGCCTTCGCGCCGGTGGTGCTCGCGTGGCAGCGCGAGACCCACGCGGACATGGAGAAGGTCAACGTCAACGGGGGTGCGATCGCGCTGGGTCACCCGCTCGGCGCGTCGGGCACGCGACTGATGGCGACGTTGCTCGGCGAACTCGAGCGCACCGGCGGCCGATACGGGCTCCAGACGATGTGCGAGGGTGGCGGGCTCGCGAACGCGACCGTCATCGAACGGTGCTGATCGCGGCCTCCTGGCTCGGGTGGGTCATCCGGGTCGCCGTCACGGTGGGTGCCGTCCTGGTGATCTACCTGGTCGGCGCGTCGATGCTGGCCAAGTTCAAGATCGCGCCGCCGGCCGAGCCCGACCCCGACGACGTGGTCGCCGTCGACCAGCGGTACCGGTGCACGGTCTGCGGGGCCGAGGTGGTGATGACCGCCGCCAACGCGGAGCAGGAGATCGAGGCCCCGCGACACTGCCGCGAGGACATGCTCCCGGTCTGAGGCGCGACGCGTGTGCCGGTGCCGGTGCCGGAGGAGACGCTCAGGCGAGCAGCGTCGACGCGGTGACCGGGGTGAGTCCGCGAGCCGAGAGGCCGTCGAGGATCCCGGGAAGCGCGGCCACGGTGTCGGGGTAGCCGAAGTGCAGGCTGATCACCGCGCCCGGGGTGGCGGCCGCGAGGGTCCGTTGGGTGATCGCGGTGGCCCCGGGCGACTGGTAGTCGAGCGGGTCGACATCGAACCCGAGCACCGTCGGGTAGCCCGCCGCGCCGGCGGCGGCGAGCACGGTGTCGGCGGGGCGGACGGTCCCGTCGCCGGTGCCGGACGGGCGGAACAGGCGTCCGGGCTTGCCGGTGAGCCGGGTGAGCAGGTCCCGCGTGCGGATGATCTCGGCGCGCATCGCGTCGGGGGAGATCGTGGCGAACGAGGGATGGGTGTAGGTGTGGTTGGCCAGCTCGTGCCCGGCGTCGGTGAGGCGCTTCGCCCAGGACGGGTTGGCCTCGAGCCACTGCCCGACCAGGAAGGCGGTGATGGGGACCCGGCGGGCCGACAGGGTGGCGAGGATCTGCTCGGCGATGGCGAGATCGCCGCTGGTGTGGAAGGTGAGGGCCACCTGGGCCCGCCGGCCCGAGCCCCGGGCGGTGAAGGCGGCGGGTCCGGCGCTCGCCGGGGCGACCCCGGCCGTCGGGGCCGTGGTCGGGCCGGGGGCCGGGGTCGGGCCGGGGGTGCCTGCAGCGTCGAGGGCTCCGCCGCCGCCCCAGCAGGCGCCGGCGAGCAGCGCCACCGCCGCAGCGCCGGCGGCGCCGAGGAAGGCCCGCCGGGGGAGGTCAGAGTTCTCCACAGCCTATGGAGAACTCTGTGTAGAGTTACACGGCTGGGATTCGGGGCGGGCCCCGGGGCCGAGGCGGCGGCGTCGCACGGCGTGGGCTAGCGGTACCGGGTCGAGAGCACGAACCCGCCCACCATCAGGGCCAGGCCCAGGACCAGGTCGGAGTTCTGGGCCTCGCCGCCGGGCAGCAGGCCGAGATAGTTGGCGAGGATCACCACCAGGCCGCACCCGAGCAGGGTGAACATGGCGACCGGGACCCACAGGGGGCTATGCTTCGCCGACTTGGGCTGGGGCGCGGTGTACCGGTGCGAACCGGGCTCCGGGCGGGCCGATCCCTTCGACCCCTTGGTGGATCCCTTGGTGGACTGAGTGCCCTTTGCGGTGGTGCGGCCGGTCTGACGCGGGCGAGCCATCGGGGGATCGTAGCCAGGCCCCGGCGGTCCACCGGCGCGGGGGCGATACCGTGCTGGGCGTGGCGACGCGTGTGCTGGTCATCGACAACTACGACTCGTTCGTCTACAACCTCGTGCAGTACCTCGGAGAGCTCGGCGCCGAGCCCGTGGTGCATCGCCACGACGAGCTCCCCCTCGACGCCCTGGTTGCCCTCGAGCCCGACGCGGTGCTGATCTCCCCTGGCCCCGGCCGCCCGGAGGACGCCGGGGTGTCCAACGCGGCGATCCGGCGCTTCGGCGACGCCGGGGTGCCGGTCCTGGGCGTATGCCTCGGGCACCAGGCGATCGGCGCGCTCTACGGCGGGGTCGTGGTCCGGGCGCCGCAGGTGATGCACGGGAAGACCTCCACCATCACCCACGACGGCCGCGGGGTCTTTGCCACGCTGGCCAACCCCCTCACCGCGACGCGGTACCACTCGCTCGTGGTCGAGCGGTCGAGCGTGCCCGAGGTGCTCGAGATCACCGCCGAGAGCGAGGACGGCTGCGTGATGGGTCTTCGCCATCGCGACCTGCCGGTGGAAGGTGTGCAGTTCCACCCCGAGTCCATCCTCACCGAGTCCGGGCACGCGCTGCTGCGCAACTTCCTCGCGCTCGCGTGACCCTGACCGCAGTCCGGCGGCGCAGGCCTTATCGGGACTTCGTGCCGCCGATCGGCTTCCAGCGGAACGCGGTGAGGGCGATGATGAGCACGGCGACGGCACCGGCGGCCATGAGACGGTCGGATGCGGTCTGCCCCGAGTAGATCTCCTCGATACCCCGGATCGCGACGAACACCACGAGCACGTCGACAATGGCCTTCTTCAGGTCCTCGAACGACGTGACCACGAGCCATCCCGGGAGATCGAGCCGGCCGATGAACAACTCGTAGATGCCGAGCGCGACGACGAGCATCACCACCGCGAGCAGGAAGACGTCGACGACCTGGAGCAACTCGACCAGCGGAGCGCTCTTCCTCCACTCGCCGTCGAGCAGGTGTCGGATCAGTTCCACGGTCTTGGCGACGCCCAAGACGGACGTGACGACGCCCAAGGCCGCGAAGCCCGCGACGGCGATCGCCGCCACGTACCGGATGCCCGCCACCGGATTGCGCACGCAGGCAGTCTGGCAGGTCCGGCGGACCGGGATCAGGGGAGGCGGGCCCGGCCGCGACTGACGCGCGCCAGGCCGTCCGCGACCAATGACGCGAGGGCCTCGGCGTCGAGCGCGTCGGCCGGCACGGGTCCGCTGCGCAGTGCGGCCATGACCTGGCCGCGTCGTTCACGGAACGAACCCTTGAACGGCGCGGTCTTCCGCCGGACCTCGCCGTCGAGTGGTCCGCGGGTGACACAGCGCGACCCCAGCGGGCACCCGCCGCACGCAGGGTCGCGGGGGCGGCACACGGTCGCGCCGACGTCCATGAGTGCGAGGAGCCGATCCCGGCCCCGCAGCGGTGCGGCGATCTCGACCATGGCGTCCTCGACCGCGCGATCGGGGAGCACCTGGCCCGCGACCCGTTGCACCACTCGCCGGATGTTCACGTCGACCGCGGGGACGTCCCACCCGTCGGCCTGGGCCCGGACGGCCGCTGCGGTGTACCGACCCACACCGGGCAAGGCACGGAGGTCTTCGGGCCAGCCGTTGCGGGCGATGAGCACCGCGGCGTCGTACAGGTGGCGGGCGCGACGCGGGTAGCCGAGGCGGCCCCAGGCCCGGATCACCGCCGCCGGGCCCGCGGCGGCGGTGGCCTCGGGCGTGGGGAACTGGGCCACGAACTCGGGCCAGGCCACCTCGGCGCGCGCCACCTGGGTCTGGTGGAGCATCACCTCGGAGGTGAGCACCAACCAGCGGTCCCGGGTGCGGCGCCACGCAAGATCGTGACGGCCGCAGCGCGCGTACCAATCGGCCAGTGTCACACGCCGAGAGGTGGTGGCCACGCCCTCGTCACGCGCCGACGGAGATCGTGACCGTGGCGCCCTTGGGCAGCCTGCCTCCGGTCGGGTTCTGGTTGAACACCACCCCGCGCTGGCCTGATCCGGGGACCGGTTCCACGATCACGTTGAAGCCGAGGCCGATGAGCAGCGCCGTTGCGGCTTCCTGCCTCTGGCCGATCACCACGGGGACCTCGACCTGGTCGGGCCCGGAGGAGACGAGCAGCCGGACGGTCGCGCCCTTGGCGACGCGGGTCCCGGTGGCGGGGTCGCTCCCGATCACGGAGTCCTGGGCCACGGTGTCGCTCGGCTGGGACACCTCCACGGGCACCAGGCCGACGAAGCGAATGATGTTGACCGCCTCCTGGCGGCTCTTGCCGGTGACGTCGGGGACGTTGACCCCCGGTTCGGCGGCGACGTCGAGGACCACCGTCGAACCCTTGGTCACTGTGGTCTTCGCCACCGGGTTCGAGGCGAGCACGGTCCCGACCGTCTTGGTGGAGTCGACGTTGTTGCGGGTCACCACGAGTCCGAGTCGCTGCAGGTTGGCCGATGCTGCGTCGAACTGCTGGCCCACGACGTCGGGGAGCGTGACGTCGGTGCTGCTCACCGTGAGCGTGATCGCCGAACCCTTGTCGGCCTTGCGGCCGCCTGCCGGGTTCTGGCCGATCACGGTGCCCGCGGGCGCGCTACTCGCGCCGTCGTCGACGCGGTTGACGGTGAAGCCCGCGGCCTCGAGCGCGCTCGATGCGGTGTCGAACTGCTGGTTGACGACGTTGGGGACCTCTACCGCCGGTCGGCTCCTGCCGCCCCCGCCCCCGGTGCTCAGGAGGAGAAAGGCGACGACCACGGCCAGGAGTCCGAGGCCCGCAATGGCGGCCACGATGCCTCCCCACTCCCGTCGGGGCGGTGGCGGTGCAGGGATCACCTGGCGAGCCACGGCGGCGGCCACGGTCGGCGGGGCCTCCGCGACGGGGGGTCCCCCAGCACCGTGCTCGTAGGCGAAGGTGAGCGGCCGGCCGCGCGCGAAGTCGACGAGGTCGACGCGCATCTCTTCGGCCGACTGGTAGCGGACCGTGATGTCCTTGGTCAGCGCGGCGTTCACGATCGACTGGAGCTGAGCGGGGACGTCGGGAACCCGGGCGGTCATCGGCGGCGGGGCCTCGCGCACGTGCTTCATCGCGATCGCGACCGGGCTCTCGGCCGAGAAGGGTGGGACCCCGGTGAGCATCTCGTAGAGCACCACACCGAGCGCGTAGACGTCCGAGCGGCCGTCGACATGGTGGCCCTGGGCCTGCTCGGGCGAGAAGTAGGTAGCGGTTCCCATCACCAAGCCGGTCTGGGTGAGGCCCTGGCCGGGGTCGAACCGGTTGGCCGCGATCCCGAAGTCCGTGAGCTTCACCTGTCCCGACGGCGCGATGAGGACGTTGCCGGGCTTCACGTCACGGTGGATGACCCCGCGCCGGTGGGCGAACGCCAGGGCGTCGGCGAGCTCGGCCGCGATCCGGGCCGCGGCCACTCCGGGAATCCGGCCTTCGGCCCGGATGATGTCGCGCAGGGAGCGGCCTTCCACGTACTCCATGACGATGTAGTAGGTGCCGCGCTCTTTCCCCCAGTCGTACACCGCGCAGATGTTGGGGTGGCTGAGACTGGCCGCGTTCTGGGCCTCGCGCCGGAAGCGCTCGACGAAGCTGGGGTCGCGGGCGAACTCCGAGAAGAGCACCTTGATCGCGACTTGACGACCGAGCTGGTGGTCGACGGCCAGATAGACGTCGGCCATGCCGCCCCGCGCCAGCTCGCGCTCGATCTCGTACCGACCGGCGAACACGTCGCCCATCTGCGTCATTCGCCCACCCACGCTACCGGGGAGATGCCGACGGGCCGGGGCACGGGGGGCACCAAGGTGGCGTTGCTCATCGGGGGCCGACGCTCACGGGCCGAGGGCGGTCCCGAGCACGCGGGCGGCGACGGGTGCGGCGACCACACCCCCGGTGGCGTTGTCGCCGGCGTTGGAACCCCCGTTCTCCACG
Source organism: Actinomycetota bacterium (assembly GCA_046086425.1). Taxonomy (GTDB): domain Bacteria; phylum Actinomycetota; class Acidimicrobiia; order IMCC26256; family PALSA-555; genus CAIUKV01. Next base: position 10,919 of record JBJSXO010000299.1, read on the forward strand.
ATCACCGCGATCGCGTAGCGCGGTGTGTCGGCGGGCGCGAAGGCGACGAACCACGCGTGCGGGGCGCCGGTGGAGGTCTGGGCCGTGCCCGACTTCCCGGCCACCGTCACCCCGGGGAGCTGGGCCCGGGTCCCGGTACCCCGTTCGACCACGGCGCGCATCATGGCGTTCAGGGCTTGACTGGTGGTGGGGGACATCGCCGTCTTCCAGGGACGGGGACCGAACGTGGCGACCACCTTGCCGGCGGCGTTGCGCACCTCCTTCGCGGCGCGGGGCTCGAGCATCACGCCGCCATTGCCCACCGCGGCGGCGACCATCGCCATCTCGAGGGGGCTGGTCGCCACGGTGCCCTGACCGATGCCGGCAAACGCGAACTGGGGCGTGTCGGTCTCGAAGTCGGCACCCTCGAGCCCGGTGTTGCGCACCGCACCGGGGTAGACGTCGAGGGGCGGGGCCTCGCCCTCCACGCCGAACCCCTCCAGGCCCGGCGGGAACCGGTCTCCCAACTCCAAGCCCATCTTCGCGAAGGTCGAGTTGCACGACACGACGAAGCTCTCGAACACGGTGCCCCCGCAGGCGGTGCCCCCGAAGTTCTTGAGCAGGTTGCTCGTGAGGGGGATCGCGAGGTCGCTCACCGTCGGGTAGACGGTGTCGGGGGTCGCCGTCCCGGTGTCGAACGCAACGGCGCTGGTGACGATCTTGAAGGTCGACCCCGGTGGGTAGATCTCGCGGTAGGCGCGGGGCAGGTTGGGCTTGGCCGGGTCGTTGCTGAGCAGCGTGAAGTAGTCGTTCACCGCCTTGGTCTCGTGCCCGGCGAGAGGCTGCGGGTCGAAGGTGGGATTGGAGTACATGGCCACGACTCCGCCGGTGCGGACGTCGAGCACGACGACGCTGCCCGACTGATCGCCGAGGGCCTCTTTCGCCGCGCGCTGGACGTCGGCGCGGAGATGGAGCACCACGGTCCCGGTGGTCTCCTTGCCCCGCAGCACGTCGCCGAGACTCTTGAGCTCGGCGGCGCGCCCCGACAGCTGGCTGTTGTACGAGCGCTCGATGCCGACGTTGCCGACCACGAACGACTGGTAGCCGACCACCTGCGCTGTGAGACCAGCGAGCGGGTAGAGCCGCTGGTACTCGAACTCGGTCTCGTCGTCGACCCGCACCGTCCGGGCGAGCACCTCGCCGTCGTCGCTGACGATATCGCCGCGATCGCGGTTGATGTCGCGCAGCACGGAGCGGATGTTGCGGGGGTCGTCGTCGAGTTTCTGGGCGTGGATCACCTGCAGGTAGGTGAGCTGACCGACCAGGACGAGCAGCAGCACGACGACCGCGACACCGACGCGCCCGATGCCGCGGTTCACCGTCGACGCGCGGGTGTTGCGGCGCGGGCCTCGGGTTCGCCCGGCACCCGGAGTGCGCCAGCTGCCCCCGACGACGACGGAGCGCTGGTGACGTTGTCGTCGGAGATGCGCAGCAGCAGGGCGAGGATCACGAAGTTGGCCACCAGTGACGACCCGCCGTACGACACGAAGGGCAAGGTCACGCCGGTGAGCGGGATCACCCGGGTGACACCGCCGATGATCACGAAGGTCTGGATCCCGATGATCGTGGTGAGCCCGGCGGCGAACAACTTCGAGAAGGGCCGCTCCGACTGCACGGCGATGCGGTACCCGCTCCCGCAGATCAGCATCACTGCGGCGATGACCGCGACGCCGCCGATGAGACCGAGCTCCTCGCCGACCGCGGAGAACACGAAGTCGGTCGCCACGTTGGGAATCGTGGTCGGGTTTCCGAGGCCGAGTCCCGAACCCCCGAAGCCACCGCTGCCGAACGCGAACATGGACTGCACGAGCTGGAAGCCCTCGTCCTGGGCGACGGGCCACGGGTTCTGCCAGGTGGAGACGCGCTCCTGCACGTGAGTGAACAGGTGGTACGCGATCGTCGCACCCCCGAGGAACAGGACCAGCCCGACGAGGAGGTACGACGAGCGCTCGGTGGTGATGTACAGCATCGCCGCGAACACGGCGAAGAAGAGCAGCGACGACCCGAGGTCCTTCTGGCGGACCATGATCAACAACGACGCGCCCCAGGCCAGCATGAGGGGACCGAGGTACTTGGGATCGGGGAGCGCGAAGCGTCCGAGGTGGCGAGTGCCGCGTTGGAGCATCTCCCGCTTGTCGACCAGGTAGGCGGAGAAGAAGATCACGAGCAGCACCTTGGCGGCCTCGCCGGGTTGGAAGTTGAGCGGTCCCACGCGCACCCAGAGGCGCGCGCCGTTGATCTCCTCCCCGACCCCAGGGAACAGCGGCAGGACCAACGCGAGCACTCCGAGCAGCAGGAACGTGTAGCGGTACCGCTCGAGGGTCCGCACGCGCCGCACCCCGACGATCTTGGCCACGAACGCGGCTACGCCGACTGCGGCCCACACGGCCTGCACCCGGGCGAGGTCCTCGTCGAGGCGGGAGATCATCATGAACCCGAAGCCGGTGAGGAACGCGGCGAGGGGGAGCAGTGTGGGGTCGGCCTCGGGCGCGAACCGGCGCAGGGCCAGGTGGGCGACCACGAAGAGCCCGATCACCCCGGCGAGGATGACCCAGAGGTCGGGAGGAAGGTCGGGCGAGTCGGCGAGCTGCACGAGCACGTACCCGAAGGTCGTGATGCCGAGGGCGAAGAGGCCGAGCAGCAGCTCGAGCCGTCGGCGCCGTGAGGCCGGCGGGCTCACCGGCGTATCCGGCGCCACCACCGGCGCAACTGCTTCGTCCACGGAGCCGGGGCCGGCGCGAGATCGTCGACCGGGTCACCCGCGGCGGGCTCGGGGACGGCGCCGGCGGCCTGGTCGGGGGCCCAGAACTCGTCGTGGAGGGCCTCGTCGAGGCCCTCGACGAGATCGGGCACGGCCTCCCCGGTCGCCTCGGCCGCTGCGGCTGTGCCGGCGTCTTCGGTCTCCTCGGTCTGCGCAACGTCGGCGACGTCGGCGATGATCACGGTGATGTTGTCGGCGCCGCCGGCGTCGTTGGCGGCGTCCACGAGCCGGGCGGCGGCTTGGTCGCG
>JBJSXO010000300.1:0-3263 GCA_046086425.1 Actinomycetota bacterium
AGGTCACCCACCGCCTCGACAAGTTCCGCCGCTCGAACCAGGGCACCTGCATCAACCAGAAGCCGCTGGTCCGGATCGGCGACCAGGTCGCCGAGGGCGACGTGCTGGCCGACGGTCCGTCCACCCACCAGGGCGAGCTGGCGCTCGGCAAGAACCTGCTCGTGGCGTTCATGCCCTGGAAGGGCCACAACTTCGAGGACGCGATCGTCCTGTCCGAGCGCCTGGTGAAGGACGACGTGCTCACGTCGATCCACATCGAGGAGCACGAGATCGACGCCCGCGACACCAAGCTCGGGGCCGAGGAGATCACCCGCGACATCCCGAACCTCTCGGAGGAGATCCTCAAGGACCTCGACGAGCGGGGGATCATCCGGGTCGGGGCCGAGGTCGGCCCCGGCGACATCCTCGTCGGCAAGGTCACGCCCAAGGGCGAGACCGAGCTCACGCCGGAGGAGCGCCTGCTACGCGCCATCTTCGGTGAGAAGGCCCGTGAGGTGCGGGACACCTCGCTGAAGGTTCCCCACGGGGAGACCGGCAAGGTCATCGACGTCCGCTTGTTCTCGCGCGACGACGGCGACGAGCTGCCTCCGGGCGTCAACCAGCTCGTGCGGGTCTACGTCGCGCAGAAGCGCAAGATCAGCGAGGGCGACAAGCTCGCCGGTCGTCACGGCAACAAGGGCGTGATCTCGAAGATCCTCCCGGTCGAGGACATGCCGTTCCTCGCCGACGGCACGCCGGTCGACATCGTGCTGAACCCGCTCGGCGTCCCGAGCCGCATGAACGTCGGTCAGGTGCTCGAGGCGCACCTCGGCTATGCGGCCATGCACGGCTGGAGTGGCAAGCCCCGTCCGGCCGAGGACGGCCGCAAGACACGTCCGGTGTCGACGCCCGCAGTGTGGGTGTCGAGCCCCGTGTTCGACGGCGCGCACTGGGACGAGGCCGAGGCATCGGGGGTCGAGGGCACGATCGAGTCGCTGTTCGAGAACCTGAACCCCGACGGTGCGAACGGGGACCGTCTCGTCGGCACCGACGGCAAGGCCCAGCTCTACGACGGCCGCACCGGGGAGCCGTACGACCGCGAGGTCACCGTCGGATACATGTACATCCTGAAGCTGTCGCACCTCGTGGACGACAAGATCCACGCCCGGTCGACCGGCCCGTACTCGATGATCACGCAGCAGCCGCTGGGTGGGAAGGCGCAGTTCGGCGGCCAGCGCTTCGGGGAGATGGAGGTGTGGGCCCTCGAGGCCTACGGCGCCGCCTACGCACTGCAGGAGATCCTCACCATCAAGTCCGACGACGTGCTCGGCCGGGTGAAGGTCTACGAGGCCATCGTGAAGGGCGAGAACATCCCCGAGCCCGGCATCCCCGAGAGCTTCAAGGTGCTCATCAAGGAGATGCAGGCGCTCTGCCTCAACGTCAAGGTCATGAACGAAGCCGGTGACGAGGTGGAGATCCGCGAGCTCGACGAGGACGCGTTCCGGACGACCGAGTCGCTCGGCATCGACCTCTCCCGTCCCGAGCGGGGCACCGACGAGGAAGACGCCGCACGCGAGAACGCCCGGCGTTGACCAGCACTCACCCGTTCTCCGACCAACCCACGATGCAGACGACGCGCGAAGCGAGGCACTTGTGCACGACGTGAACGAGTCCGCCCGGATGACCATCTCGCTGGCGACCGCGGAGCAGATCCGCAACTGGTCGCACGGCGAGGTGAAGAAGCCCGAGACGATCAACTACCGCACGCTCAAGCCCGAGAAGGACGGCTTGTTCTGCGAGAAGATCTTCGGTCCGACCAAGGACTGGGAGTGCTACTGCGGCAAGTACAAGCGCGTCCGGTTCAAGGGCATCGTCTGCGAGCGTTGTGGGGTCGAGGTCACCCGTTCGAAGGTCCGGCGCGAGCGCATGGGCCACATCGAGCTGGCGGCGCCGGTCACCCACATCTGGTACTTCAAGGGTGTCCCGAGCCGGCTCGGATACCTGCTCGACATCGCGCCGAAGTCGCTGGAGAAGGTCATCTACTTCGCCGCGCACCTGATCACCTGGGTCGACGACGAGAAGAAGCACGGTGACGTGCCCGAGCTCGAGGCCGAGATCCGCGCCGAGATCGCCGACGTGGAGAAGGAGCTCGAGCTCAAGCTTCGGGCCCGTGACGAGGAGTACGAGGCCGAGCTCAAGGAGATCGAGGAGCGGGGCGGCAAGAAGGTCGACCACGAGCGGGCCGAGAAGGCTCGCAACCGGGACTTCGAGGACCTGCGGGCCCGTATGGAGGCCGAGCGTGACTTCCTCCAGGCGGTGTGGGACACGTTCAACAAACTGACGCCGAAGCAGCTCGTGGACGACGAGCGCATCTGGCGCGAGCTGACCGACCGGTACCAGGAGTACTTCGCCGGCGGCATGGGCGCCGAGGCCGTGAAGGACCTGATCTCACGACTCGACCTCGAGCTCGAGGAGCTGTCGCTCAAGGAGACCATCGCCACCTCGAAGGGGCAGCGCAAGGCCAAGGCGATCAAGCGCCTGAAGGTGATCTCGGCGTTCAACAAGCTGAACGAGGACGGCCGGCCGATCAACTCGCCGATGGGCATGGTGCTCGACGCGGTGCCGGTGATCCCGCCCGACCTGCGCCCGATGGTGCAGCTCGACGGTGGCCGGTTCGCCACGTCGGACCTCAACGACCTGTACCGGCGGGTGATCAACCGCAACAACCGGCTCAAGCGCCTGCTCGACCTCGGTGCGCCCGAGATCATCATCAACAACGAGAAGCGGATGCTGCAGGAGGCCGTCGACGCGCTGTTCGACAACGGCCGCCGTGGTCGTCCGGTCACGGGTCCGGGCAACCGGGCGCTCAAGTCGCTGTCCGACATGCTCAAGGGCAAGCAGGGCCGGTTCCGCCAGAACCTGCTGGGTAAGCGCGTCGACTACTCGGGCCGTTCGGTGATCGTGGTCGGCCCGCAGCTCAAGCTCCAGCAGTGCGGTCTGCCCAAGCAGATGGCGCTCGAGCTGTTCAAGCCGTTCGTGATGAAGCGCCTCGTGGACCTCGAGTACGCGCAGAACATCAAGTCGGCCAAGCGCATGGTGGAGCGGGCGCGCCCGCAGGTGTGGGACGTTCTCGAAGAGGTCATCAGGGAGCACCCGGTGTTCCTGAACCGGGCGCCGACGCTGCACCGCCTCGGCATCCAGGCGTTCGAGCCGGTTCTGGTGGAGGGCAAGGCCATCCAGATCCACCCGCTGGTGTGCGCGGCATTCAACGCGGACTTCGACGG
>JBJSXO010000301.1:0-4863 GCA_046086425.1 Actinomycetota bacterium
GCCCCCGCGACGCAGGTTCCCCGGGAGCTTGCTCATGAACCCGAGGGTCGCGCTCGACGTCCCGTTGTAGCTGCGGCCGCCCGTGCCCCAGGCGTCGCCGACGTCGGTGTCGGTGATGAAGCGAAGCTGGCGGTTCCCGTAGAGCGCGCCTTTGGGGGAGCCCGTGGTGCCGGAGGTGAAGACGATCGCGACCGCGCGGTCGGGGTCGTCGGGGAGCGCGGGCGGCGCCACGGCGTCGAGGCGCAGACCCGCCAGCACCTCGGTGACGGACTCGGCCGCGGTGACCTCCTCGACGGCCACGTCGGCGGGGACCACCGCAGCGCACCCCGGCGCGGCGAGCACCAGCCGGGGCCCGGCGACCTCCAGGATCGTCGTCTGCTCCGGGCCCGCGAGCTTGTCGTTGACGCCGGCGGTGATCCCGCCGACCTTGGCCGTGGCGAGGTAGGCGACGAGGTACTCGACGCCCGGGGGCAGCGCCAGGCCGACCACGTCGCCGACGCCGACGCCGCGCCGGAGCAGGCCCGCCGCCACCTCGTCGGAGACGCGGTCGAGGTCGGCGTAGGTGATCGACCACTCGCGTGGCGTGACGTAGGCGATCGAGTCGCCGAAGCGACGGGCGGCTTCGCGTAGGGTTTCGGGGATCATCCGGGCATTCGGGCCGAGGGAACAGGTCGAGGCGAGGGGTCGGGGCGAGGCCGACCCTCTCGTCGGGTGGAGAGAGGCGCGCGTGTGAGCGAAGCGTACACATCGTCTCCGGACGGCTCCCGGGCGGGCGTGCCTGCGCAGCGGCGCGAGTTGCGGGCCCAGGGCCGGCGCACGATGCAGCGGCTCCTCGACGCCGGGCTCGAGGTGTTCTCGGCCCGGGGCTACCACGCGACCCGGGTCGACGACGTGGTGCGGGTGGCCAAGACCTCCCACGGCACCTTCTACCTGTACTTCACCAACAAGGAGGACCTGCTGCGCGCGCTGGCGGTGGACTGCGCACAACGGCTCACCGACCTCGGCGATCGCATCGGCCCCGTCGCGACCGGTACCGACGGGTTTGCCGAGTTGCGCCGGTTCCTCGACGAGTTCCTGGGCGTGTACCGCCGCTTCGGGCCCGTGATCCGGGCGTGGATGGAGGGGCAGGTGGGCGACGTCGAGGTGGACCGCCTCGGGGTGAAGGCGTTCTCGGCCATCGGCGACACGCTGGGCGCCCGCATGAGAGAAGCCGGGGCGGTCGAAGGCGACCAGTTCACGGTGACGGCGTTGATGGCGATGATCGAGCGCTTCAGCTACGTGGTCGCCTCGCGCCAGGTGGTCGGCGACGACGGCGTGATGCTCGACACCCTCGCGCACATCGTCCACCGGGGCTTCTTCGGCGCGCCCGGTCCCGACGGGTAGGCGGCTCAGCCCCGACCGAGGATGAGGGTGCCGGTGGCGGAGAACCAGCCGCCGGTCCCGTTGACCGCGCAGAGCTCAGCGCCGGGGACCTGGCGGGCCCCGGCCTCGCCCCGGAGCTGGCGGACCGCCTCGACCATCAAGAACATGCCCCGCATGCCCGGGTGGCATGCCGAGAGGCCGCCGCCGTCGGTGTTGGTCGGCAGCGATCCGCCGAGGCGCAGCTTGCCGTCGGCGACGAACGCGCCGCCCTCGCCCTTGCCGCAGAAGCCGAGCGCCTCCATGGTCAGGACCACGCTGCCGGTGAACGCGTCGTAGAACTGGCAGCAGTCGATGTCCGCCGGGGTCACCCCCGCGCGCTCGAAGGCGCGCCGACCCGACCGGTACGCCGGCGACTCGGTGACGTCCTCCCACTCGCTCATGGTCGTGTGCGAGGACGCCTCACCGGTGCCGAGCACGAGGATCGGGATCTGCGCGAGATCGCGGGCGCGCTCCTCGGAGGTGAGGACGATCGCCCCGCCGCCGTCGGATCGGATGCAGCAGTGCAGCTTCGTGAACGGATCGGCGATCATCCGGCTGTTCTGTACGTCCTCGATGGTGATCGGGTCCTGGTAATACGCCTCGGGGTTGAGCGAGGCGTTGTAGCGCGTGGAGACCGCGACCTCGGCGAGCTGCTCGATGGTCGTGCCGAACTCCACCATGTGGCGGCGGGTTGCCATCGCGTACTTCGAGATGATGGTGTGCCCGAAGGGCATGTCGAACTGGAACGGACCCCGCGCCGCGAACCCGATGTTGGAGGTGCGGCGTCGCTTCTTGAGGTCGGCACGCGTGGTGGAGCCGTAGGCGAGGACCACGGTCTCCACGTGCCCGGCCTGGATGGCCGCGGTGGCGTGCTCGGCCATGAGCTGCCAGGAGCTCCCGCCTACGCCGGTGCTGTCGACCCAGTCGGGGCGCAAACCGCAGTACTCGGCGACCTCGACCGGGGCGTTCATCCCGGTGCCGCACGATCCGAAGCCGTCGATGTCGGCTTTGGTCAGGCCGGCGTCGGCGATGGCGCGGCTCGTGGCCTGATAGTGCAACTCGAACGCGGTCTTGTCGTCGACCCGACCGCAGTCGGACAGCGCCGCCCCGACGATCGCGACCCGCTTCGCTGCGGGCGTGGCGCTCAGCGCCCTCTCCACTCGATGCGGGTTCCCGACTCGAAGACCTTCTGGCCCTCGGCGATGGAGTCCTGGCTGGTGCCGAGACCGACGTAGGCGTACCCGAGCCGGACGGCGGCGCGGCTGCCGAACTCACGGGCTCCCCAGAGCGCCCGGACGGTTCCCTCGACGGCGAGCTTGGGCTGGGCGGCGATGGCAGTCGCACAGAAGTCGGCGGCGGCGTGGAGCCGGTCGCCGGGGACGACCTCGGTGACCATGCCGATCTCGTAGGCCCGTGCCGCGGTGACCCGTTCGTAGTTGCCCATGAGCGACATGCGCATGATCTCGCCGAACGGCGTGATGCCGGACATGTGGATGGGCTCGAACGAGGCGGTCATGCCGTAGGTGACGTGCGGGTCGAAGAACGTGGCGTGCTCGGCCGCGATGATGAACTCGACCTCGCCGAGCATGTAGAACGCACCACCGCAGGCCATGCCGTTGACGGCGGCGATGACCGGCTTCCACAGGTCGCAGCTCTTGGGGCCCAGGTTGTCGCCGGGGTCGTTGAAGTGGAACGGAGTGCCGCCGTGGGACCCGACCATCGTGTAGTCGGAGTCCTCGGTGCTGGCGCCGCCCATCTGCTCCATGCGGTCGATGCCGGTGCAGAAGGCCTTCTCACCGGCCCCGGTGAGGACCGCCACCCGCACGTCCTCGTTGAAGCGCATGCTGCGCCAGATGTCACGCAGCTCCTTTTGCATCATGTGGTTGAACGCGTTGTGACGCTCGGGCCGGTTCAGGGTGATCCACGCCACGCCGTCGCGTTCTTCGTAGATGACGGTCTCGTAGTCGCGCGTGGTCATGTTCAGCCCATCCCGAGCCGGGCGATGCCGGGGTTGATCGTGTTGAACACGAACTTGTGCAGGGTCGGACCGATCTCGGCCGGGTCCCACTGTGTGGGCTCGCCCGCCTTGTCCTTGGAGAGGAACTGCTCGCCGAGTTCCCACGGCTTGTAGATGGCGAGGGAGTTGCCGACGACGCGCAGGACCTGACCGGTGACCGGGATCGAGTCGTCGGACGCGAGCCACACGACGCCGGGCGCCGAGTTGCCCGGGTTCATCCGGTCGAAGGTCTCGTACTCGTCGGGGTTCTTGACGGTCACGTCGGACATGGCCGCGCCGACCATGCGGGTGAAGCCACCGGGGCCGATGCAGTTCGCCCGCACGCCGTAGCGGACGAGCTCGAGGCTGGCGATGATCGTCATGGCCGCGATGCCCGCCTTGGCCGCGCCGTAGTTGGCCTGGCTGGCCTGACCCTGGAGGCCGGCGCTAGAGACGGTGTTGATGATCGACGCCCGCGGCTGGCGGCCCTCCTTCGACTCGGTGCGCCAGTACTCCGATGCGTGGCGCATGGTGTTGAAGGTCCCCTTGAGGTGCACCCGGATCACCGAGTCGAACTCCTCCTCGCTCATCGAGAAGATCATCCGGTCGCGCAGGATCCCCGCGTTGTTCACGAGGACGTCGAGGCGCCCGAACGCGTCGAGTGCGCTCTGGACGATCCGCTTTGCCCCGTCGAAGTCGCTGACGTCGTCGCCGTTGACGACGGCCTCGCCGCCGCGGCTCGTGATGACCTCGACGACCTCCTGCGCGGGGCTGAGGTCGGCACCCTCCCCCTGGATCGAGGCGCCGAGGTCGTTGACCACGACCTTGGCCCCGTGGGCCGCGAGGGCGACCGCCTCGCCGCGCCCCACGCCGCGCCCCGCTCCGGTGACGATGGCGACCTTGCCGTCCAGCATGCCCATTTGCGTGTCCTACCCCCGTGAAAGAGACTGCGGCCGTCGAAAACTGACGTGGGCGTCAACGTACCGCGGCGGCCGGACGGGAGGTCAAATGACGCTCGACACCAGCATCATCGGGAAGCCGACGAGCGCGCGACGGGTGCACGTGGAGCGGGGTCCGGTCGAGTTCTTCGCCACCGCCGTGAAGGACGACAACCCCGTGTACCACGACGCCGGCGCTGCGGCGGCCGCCGGGTTCGCCGGGATCCCGGCGCCCCCGACGTTCTCCTTCGTCATGGCCCACCAGGGCACGCGGGCCGAGGAGCAGCCGCCCGACCCCACCGGGGGCCAGAACCCGATGCACGCAGTGATGGGCGGCCTGATGCGCCAGGGCGGCATCGTGCTCCACGGTGAGCAGGAGTTCGTCTACCACCGGCCGATCGTGGTCGGCGACGTGCTCGACGGCGAGGGGCACGTGACCGACCTCTACGAGAAGGAGTCGAAGGGGTCGATCATGACCTTCATCGTGATGGAGACCGTGTGGCGCGATTCGGCCGGTGGTAGACGAAC
>JBJSXO010000302.1:0-22447 GCA_046086425.1 Actinomycetota bacterium
ACCGTCCAGTTCACGCCGGAGCGCCGGCGTCGGACGCGGGTTGCCGGCGCCCGCCGGTCGGGGCGAGGATGCCGCCGTGGACCAGACCCGTGCTCCCGCCACCGCCGCCACCGACGTCGTGCTGGTGGAGGTCGCCGACCGTATCGGCACCGTCACGCTCAATCGACCCCCGGCGCGCAACGCGCTCAGCCGCGCGGTCATGTACGGACTGTGGGACGCCGTCGACGCGCTCGGCCGCGATCCCGACGTCGACGCGATCGTGCTCACCGGGGCCGACCCCGCCTTCTGCGCCGGCGTCGACCTCAAGGAGGTCTCCGGCGAGGTGGTGTCGCCCGTTGCGCCGCGCGGCCCGGGCGAGGGGCCCGAGCGCGACCGCAACGGGCTCTACCGCTTCTTCCCGGTGGTCGACACGCCGATCATCGGCGCGATCAACGGGGTGGCGGCGACCGGCGGTCTTGAGATCGCGCTGCAGTGCACGTTCCTCGTGGCGTCCGAGCGGGCCCGGTTCGTGGACACCCACGCCCGCATCGGGATCATGCCCGGTGGCGGCGTCACCGTCCTGCTCGCCCAGTCGGTCGGGCTCCGGCGGGCGGTCGAGATGTCGCTCACCGGGAACTTCGTCGACGCCGAGGAGGCGCTGCGGCTCGGCCTCGTGAACCACGTGGTCGCCCACGCCGACCTACTACCCGTCGCCCGAGCGCTCGCGGCCGACATCGTCGGCAACGACCGCCGCGGTGTGGTCCGGCTCCTGCAGCACTACCGCCGGATCGCCAACTGCGCCACGCTCGACGAGGCCCACCTCGTCGAGGGTGCGATGGCCGAGGCCTGGACCATGGACACCGCCGGCCTCGCCGCCCGCCGGGCCTCCGTCACCGAGCGGGGCCGGGCCCAGGCCCGGCCGTAGCCCGGCGCTGCATCCGCCGGGTCAGCCGGTCAGCCGACGGGGTCGAACTCGAGGTGCAAGGCGGCGAGCCCGCGCAGGATGTACGTGGGCAGGTAGTCGTAGCGCCGGGCGGCGGGCGGGCCGTGATGGGCCTCCGCGACCCGGATGTCCCCGGCCCGCTGGAGCATGCGGGCCAGGGCGACCTTGCCCTCGGCGCGCGCCAGCGGCGCACCGGGGCAGGTGTGCGCGCCGTGGCCGAACGCGAGGTGCTGGCGGGCGTTGGCCCGGTCGGCGACGAACGCACCGGGATCCGCGAACCGGGACGGGTCCCGGTTCGCGGCCCCGTTGACCACCATGAGCGTGGTCCCGGCGGGGACCTCGACGCCGCCGACGGTGGTGGCGAAGCGGGCCAGGCGGAAGTCGCCCTTGACTGGGCTCTCGATGCGCAGCGCCTCCTCCACGAAGTTGGGGACGAGGTCGGGCTCGTCGCGCAGGCGCTGCTGGAGCTCGGGCCGCTCGGCGAGGTACTGGAAGGCGGTCCCGAACAGCCGCACCGTCGTCTCCTGGCCGGCGGCGAAGAGGTTCGCGGCGATGCGCACGACGTCGATGACCTCGGGCGTGGACCCGTCGGGGAAGCGGGCCTGGGCGAGCCCGGTGAGCACGTCGTCGCGCGGGGTGGCCCGGCGGTCCTCGACATACTCGGAGAAGCGCTGGTAGAGGAACTCGAGCGGGTTCAGCACGACACCGTCGTCACCGGTGCTGCCGATCGTGCCCGTGTGCGGCGCGGACAGCGCCTCCCGGAACGACGGGTGGTCCACCTCGGGGACACCGAGGAGGTCGGCGACCACGAGCATGGCGAACGGCGCGCCGAACTGCGAGATGAGTTCCACCTCACCGCGGGCGTGAAACTCGTCGATCTGGCGATCGGCGAGCCGCCACATGAACTCCTCGTTCTCCTTCAGCCGCTTCGGCGTGATCAGCCGCATCAGGAGACCGCGGTGCGCAGTGTGCATCGGTGGGTCCATGTTCGGCAGCTGGTCCGCCATGGGCAACTCGTGGCGGTGCGCCTCGATGAGCGCGCTCACGTCGTCACCGACCAGCGGCACGGGAAAGCCCGGGAACGGACCGGTTACCGCGTTGCACGACGAGAACGTGGCCGTGTCGTTGTAGACCGCCACCGCCTCCTCGTAGCCGGTCACCATCATCACGTCGTGATGACGCTCGCGCACCACCGGGCATTGCGCGCGCAGGTGGTCGAAGTAGGGGTAGGGATCGGCGACGACCTCGGTGCCGCGGAAGAAGTCGATCTCGTCGAAGTCGGGCCCGCTCACAGCACCGCCCCGCTCACCTTGTGCTCGATGATCTCGTCGTAGGTCAGACCCAGCTCGAGCAGCACCTCGTCGGTGTGCTCGCCGTGGTCGGGGGCGTGGCGCACGGCCGGGGGCGTCTCGTCGAACTGCACCGGGTTGGCCGGTACGGCGAACTCGGTGCCGCTCGCCGCGGTGATCCGCTCGAGGTAGCCGTTGGCGAGGGCCTGCGGGTCGTCGTGCACCTCGATCGGCGTCTGCAGGGGAGCCCAGACGCCCTTGAGCGTGTCGAGCCGGGCCACCCAGTCGGCGTAGTCGCGCGAGCGGAAGATCTCCCGGAGCACCTCGATGCACTCGGCCCGGTGCTCGTAGCGGGCGCCGGCGTCGACGAAGCGCGGGTCGTCGAGCAGGTCCGGCCGGTCGAGGTGCGCGCAGAGGTCGGGCCAGAACCGGTCGGCCTGGAGCAGCAACAAGATGATGAACCGGCCGTCCCGGGTCGGGTATGTGCCGACCAGCGGGTTGGGCATCGAGTCCCGGTCGAAGGTCGGCAGCTCCAACCCCTCGTAGAGCTTGGACGAGGTGATGTCGGGCGCGAGCGCCCACATGCCCATCCCGAGCAGGGATACGTCGACCACCGACGGGGTGCCCGTGCGCTCGCGGCGCACGAGCGCGGCCGCGATGCCCCCGGCGATGGTGAGCCCGCCCATCACGTCGCCGAAGGCCGGGCGCTGGTCGGTCGGCCACGGCGCGCCCGGCTCGGTGAACGCCATCGCCAGCCCGGCCCGGCCCCAGAACGTCGCACCGTCGAAACCGCCACGGTGGGTCTGCGGCCCCCGCTGGCCCAGGCCCGAGCCCCGCACGTAGACGACGTCCGGGTTGACCGCCCGGATCTGGTCGAGGTCGATGCCGAGGCGGCGGCGGACCTCGGGGAGATGGTTGGTCACGAAGACGTCGGCCGTCGCCACCAGCCGGTAGAGCAACGCCCGTCCGTCGTCGGTGGAGATGTCGAGACCGACCGACCGCTTGCCCCGGTTCGGGATCTCGAACATGAAGTTCACACCGTCACCCCCGGGCACCAGACCCGAGGAGACCAGGCCGCGCTGGGGGTCCCCGGTCTCGGGGTGCTCGATCTTGATGACGTCGGCACCCCATTCCGCGAGCACCGCCCCCGAGATCGGCACGAACGTCCACGCCGCCACCTCGACCACCCGGATTCCCGCCAGCACGTCCTGCATCCCGTTCCCTCGTTCCTCCCGCCCCGTTTTCCGCGAACCGGGCGTCCGTCGGCTCCCGGCGGAGCCGGCGCCGAATACGCCGTTCGCATCGTACGAGAGGCCCGTTTTCGGAGCAACGCCGGCGCGGTTACTCTGCACCCGGCACCGCCGACCGAGGAGCACCCATGAGCCGACCCCGTACGCCCCCGCCGCCCGTACTGGTGCGCGCCGCCCGGCGGCTCGACGTCGTCGCCGGCGAGTACATCACACCCGGCGACGTGCTCGTGCGAGACGACCGGATCGTCGCGGTGGGCCCCCGCGAGGTGCCCGAGGACGCCGTGGTCATCGACCTCGGCGACCACACCCTGATCCCCGGCCTGATGGACATGGAGGTCAACCTCGTCCTCGGCGGGCGCGACCACGCGAGTCCCCTCATCTCGGTGCAGGAGGACCCGGTGTTCCGCACCCTGCGCGCGGTCACCAACGCGGAGCGCACCCTGCGGGCGGGCTTCACCACGGTGCGCAACCTCGGCCTGTTCGTGCAGACCGGCGGAATCCTCCTCGACGCCGCGCTGGCCAAGGCCGAGCGCCTCGGCTGGATCGCCGCGCCGCGTATCATCCCCGCGGGCCACGCCATCTGCCCCACCGGCGGCCACCTCGACCCGACGATGTTCGCGGCGTTCGCCCCGCACGTGCTCCCGCTCACCGTGGAGGAGGGCATCGCCAACGGTGACGCCGAGGTCCGCAAGGCAGTGCGCTACCAGATCAAGTACGGCGCCCGAGTGATCAAGGTGTGTGCTTCAGGTGGGGTGATGTCGCACACCGGCCCAGCCGGCGCACAGCAGTACTCCGACGCCGAGCTCGCGGCCATCGCCGACGAGGCCCACCGGGCCGGGCTCAAGGTCGCCGCGCACGCACACGGTGACGACGGCATCCGCGCGTGCCTCCGTGCCGGGATCGACTGCATCGAGCACGGGTCGCTCGCCACCGACGAGACCATCGCCGCGATGGTCGAGGCCGGGACGTTCCTGGTCGCGACCACCTACCTCACCGACGCCATGGACGTCTCGCACGCCCCGCCCGAGCTCCAGGCCAAGGCGGCCGAGATCTTCCCGCGCTCGAAGGCCACGATCAGCAAGGCCATCGCTGCGGGCGTGAAGATCGCCTGCGGCACCGACGCCCCTGCGATCCCCCACGGCCGCAACGCCAAGGAGCTCGAGGCGCTCGTCGCCCGCGGGATGACGCCGTTGCAGGCCATCCGGGCCGCCACGCTCGTCTCGGCCGAGCTCGTGGACCTCGACGACCGGCTCGGTCGCCTCGAGGACGGCTACCTCGCCGACATCGTCGCCGTGCCCGGGGACCCGCTCGCCGACGTGACCGTCACCCAGCAGGTGGCGTTCGTGATGAAGGGCGGCCAGGTCTACCGCAACGACGTCGCCACCTGATCACGGCGGAAATGCTGCACCACTCTCCAAGGCGACCCGTCGCTGCGTCAGTGCCGGCGCCGCGTGATGCGACTCACGAGACCTCGGACTGCCGACGATCCCGATCGCTCGCTGCTGGCTGGAATGCCCTCCGCGCGTGCGGCAACCGCTTCTCCCGGTCGCGCGCGGTAGTGCGTGGTCGGGTCCAGATCCCCGCCGACACCTGACTCGATCGGCGTGTAGTAGTACAGCGCAATCGACTTGCGGGCGACGTCGGGTGGGCAACGCAGCGGATCCGGATGACCGTGGTACGACTCGGCCGAGGTCTCGAACACCACCGTCGTGCCGAGCCGAGGGAGCACTTCGACCACGCATCGGGTCATCTCCCGATCCCACAACTCGATTGCGCCGCCCCACGTCGGATCCCAACCCTCATTCAGGTAGCAGAGCAGGTTCAGCCGGCGCTCCAGGGGCATGGTCGGGTGCCGACGGAAGTCGGCGTGGATCTTGAGGAACCCACCCGGTCCGATCTGGTGCATGCCACCACCCTCGAGCGTCGGATCGGAGCGAAGCCCGCTGATTCCCGTCAACGTCGAGAGAAACTCACAGAACTCGTCCGATTGCAGGTCGGCGATCAGCGCGCGTGTGTACTCACCCATCGTGTCGACGTCGGCATTGGTGTACTTCTCCTGCGACGTCGTCTTCACATGCCGACGCCAGGTCGGCGAGCCGATGGCCGGGAACTCACCGGCGACCGACACCAGGTAACCCTCGTCGAGCAGGTTGTCCACGACGACGTGAGGGAACGGCACCGCCGAGGCGAACGGGTCGTGCCCCGCTGCGGCAATCTCCGAGAGGCGACTCTCCGATACGACGCTCAGCACCGACCTGATCGTACCAACCGCTTGACAGACCCGGCCCTCGTGGCCGGTCGTAGGACATGGGTACCGACGGTCACGGACCGACGGTCGACCTCGGTCAGATGGCGGGCTCGAAGACCGCGTCGATGCTGGACGCGCCCGCGTCGGGCACGCGGGGCTGGCGCCAGCACTCCACCGGGAACGACACGGTCACGAGCGAGCACATCAGCCACAGCAGGTTGATCCCCTCCTGGGGCAGGTCCTCGAGCGCGTAGCCCTCGAGGTACTCGCACGCGGCCTCGAGCCGGGGGAACACCGCGTCGTAGAACGCCTGCAGCTCGGCCATCGTGCAGCCGATCCGCTTGTCGTAGCGGGCTCGCTCACCGTGGAGCACCCACTCGCTCCAGGGCGCGAGGTCCTCGAACCCGGCGGGAAAGGTCACGGCCGTCATCGTCGTCTCCTCACGCCTCGGCCGGGGCCGCAGCCGCGTACCCGGCGACCATCTGCGCAACGGTGGTGTGCAGATGACGGATCATGATCTCCTGGTCGTTGAGCGGGAACGTCTTGACCGGGGTGTTCGACTCGATCATCCGCTGGGTCGCCTCGAGGGTGTTCCCGTCCTGGAGGCCGTACTCCTTGAAGGTCACCACTGCGAGCTCCTGCGCGAGGCGCTCCCTGCCGTTCTTCGGCGGGACGAAGTAGCAGGTCCCCTCGAAGATGTGGGTGTTGTAGCTCGTCGGCCAGTAGTGGTAGGTGAGCAGCCAGTTCGGCTTCCACACCAGCAGCATCCAGTTCGGGAAGAACAGGTACGAGTCGAGCCCCCACACCGGGCTGTTGGCGAGGTTCTGCGCGGGCAACGTGTGGTCGAGGCCGATGTCGGGCGCGTCCCACGGACCGAACAGCCCGCTGCGCAGCACCCGCTCGATCGGCTTCACCATGCTCAGGTCTTTGGGCGGCGCCATGCCACCCCACGACGACACCACGCCGTGCGGACCATCGAGCTCGTAGTGCAGCGCCTCGTAGCCGTACTCGCCGAGCTTCTTGGACTCCTCCGACACCGCCTGGCGGACATGCAGCACGGGTGCGTGGTAGAACTCGGTGAACGCGTCGATGAACAGCTTCCAGTTGGCGCCGATCTCGGCCCGGTACTTGTGCACCTGGGTCATCTTCTCGAACGGGTACCCCTCGAGGCCCTTGCCGAGGACGCCCATGTAGTCGCGCAGCGCCGTGGTGTTGTCGGGGTCGAGGTTGACGAAGAGCCAGCCTTCCCAGGTGTCGACCTGCACCGACGCCAGCGGGTAGTCGGCCTTGTCGAGATCGAAGAACTCCGACTCCTGCTGCACGAAGTTCAGCTCACCCGAGAGGTCGTAGCGCCATCCGTGGTACTTGCAGGTGAAGTTACGGCAGACCCCGGACGTCTCCTCCTTGGGGAAGTCGTTCCAGACCAGCTTGTTGCCCCGGTGGCGGCAGATGTTGTGGAAGGCCTTGAACTCGTCGGGCCCGGAGCGCACGACAATGACCGAGGTGCGGGCGGCGTCGATCTCCTTGGTGAAGTAGGAGCCCACGCGCCCGAGCTGCTCGACCCGGCCCACGTTGAGCCAGGTCTTCTCGAAGATCGCCCGGCGCTCGAGCTCGTAGAACTCCGGCGAGGTCGAGTCGTCGTACGAGGACGGCGCGGTGCTCAGCTGCGGGTAGTGCTCGGTCCAGGAGCCCTCGGCAGGCTTCGGGAAGTGGGCCATCGGATTCCTCCCCCTCGGTTCGGCCGTACGGTATCACCGATCTCAAAAAAGGAGAAGCCCGTTTCCACCACCACTCCGTCGGGGTCAGGTGACGGGCTCGTCGCCCTGGATCGTGGTGCGGTGCATGTCGCGGGCGGACAACCAGGGGTAGGGCGCAGCCCGGTGGAGCACGCCCCGGTTGTCCCAGATCACCAGGTCGCCCACCGCCCACTCGTGGCGGTACACGCGCGCGGGCGCGGTGGACCGCTCGAGGAGGTCGTCGAGCAGAGCTCGGCCCGCCTCGGGGGTCATCCCCACGACGTGGTCGGTCGTGGCCCCGAGCACCAGCGAGCGCCGGCCGTCGCGGTGGCGCCACACCAGCGGGTGCTCCTTCGGCGCGCGCCGCCGCCACATCGCCAGGTCCTCGGGGGTCGGGTCCGGGGTGACGAGCCGCTGGGCCGCCTCGAACGAGTGCACAACCCGCACGGTCTCGGCACGCGCCCTCTCGTCGTCGGACAGGCCGTCGTAGGCCACGTAGGTGCTGGCGAACTCGGTCTCCCCACCCGACTCGGCGACCGCCCGTGCGCTGAGCATGGTCGCCATGATCGGGATGTCCTCGGTCATGCCGTCGATGTGCCAGTCGAACGTGCCCCGCAGGTACTCCGCCGAGCGGCTCTTGGCAGGATCGAGCGCGACGACGAAGATCTCGGGCCACTCCCCGCCCGCGAACGTCTCCGGCTCCCCGAGCCGGCGCGCGAACGCAACCTGCGTCGCGTCGTCGACGTACAGACCGCGAAACACGAGCACCCCGTGGGTCTCGAGCGCAGCTAGGCACCACGCCGGGAAGTCGGGATCGTGTAGCAAGACCTCGTGATCGGCCCCGAGCACCTCGACGCCCACCGAGTCCGACACCGGGCGGGCCGATACCGTGGTCACGATGCGCCTCCGGCGTTCGGTGCTCCTTCGTCGCCCCGCGCGGTGGGTCCGGACGCACGCACACTGTTGCGCTCGACGTACGGGTAGATCCGGGTGAAGTCCACACCGGGCTCCACCGCGGCGAAGCCCGACCAGATCCCTGCGGTCACCTCCCCGATGGTCGCCGGCGTGCCCTGCGTGTGCACGGCGCCGACGTACAGCTGGAGGTCCTTGTCCATGAGCGAGCTGGTGAACCCCGACGCGTAGCGGCCGGTCACCACGTGGTTCGGGAACTTGTCGCTGGTAGCGGTGTTGCGGCCGCTCGACGCGTCGAGCACGTCGACCATCGTCGCCATGTCCACCCCGACCGACACGCCGAAGGCCACCGCTTCGCTCGTGGCGGCGAGCGCCGTGGCCGACAGGAAGTTGTTGGCGAGCTTCACCGCCTGGGCGAGACCGGGCCGGTCCCCCACCCATCGCCGCGTGTCGCTCAACCCGGCGAGGACGGGCATCACCCGCGCCACCGCGGCGTCGGCACCCGCGTACATCACGGCCAGGGTCCGGGCCTTGGCCCCGGCGACCCCGCCCGACACCGGCGCGTCCACGAACGCGACACCGGCGCCCGCCAGCAACGCGTCCACTGCGCGCGCCGCCGTCACACCCATGGTCGACGTGTCCACGACGTGGGTCACCCGCCGGTCGGGCACGGCGACGATCTCGCGGGCCACCGACTCCGACGCCGCACCGTCGGGGAGGCTGCACACCACGACGGTGACGTGGCGAGCGAGGTCGGCGACCGACCCGGCGGCGGTCGCCCCGGGCGGCACCCGCTCCGGACCGGCGGCGTCGTAGGCCAGCACCGCGTGCCCGGTCGCCACGAGGTTCGCGCACAGCTGCCCACCCATGTTGCCGAGGCCGACGAAGCCCACCGCCTCGATTGCGTCGCCCGCCCCCGCCGCCCCGGCGGTATCGGTCACGGTGCGCCCCGCTCGGCTCGCTGAGCCTTGATCACGCGACGGGCCGACAGGCCCGCCGGACCACCGCAGTAGGCCGCGAGTTGGAAGCACAGCTCGTCGATCTCGGCGTCGGTGACGCCGGTGTTGGCCTGGCTCGCAGCGTGGAGCCGGAACTCCTCCATCCGGCCGAGCGCCGCGGTCATCGCCATCACCAGCAGGCTCCGGTCGCGCCGGCTCAGTGCCCCCTCGCGGGCCCACACGCCCCAGGCCTGCAGGGTGATGTGGTCCTGGAACTCCTGCCCGACCGGGTCCAGGTCGGACGTCTGTGCGTCGACGTACTCTGCGCCGAGCACCGACCGGCGCATCGCGCGGGCTGCGTCGAGCCGCTCGTCGCTGTTCATGGTTCCTCCGTTGGTGGCTTACCGTCCCCGGAACACGGGGGCGCGCTTTTGCAGGTAGGCCAAGGCCGCCTCGGTGGCGTCCTCGGTGCGGGCGTTGGCCTCGTAGCGCTGCGCCTCCCGATCGAGGAACGCGCCGAGCCCGAGCACCTCGCCGTCGGCGAGGTTGGCCTTGAGTGCAGCCAGGGTCAGCGGCGCGCGGCCTGCAATCTCGTCCGCCAGCGCCGTGACCCGTGCGCCGAGCTCGTCGCCGGAGCACACCTCCTCGACCAACCCGAGGCGGAGCGCTTCGTCGGCGCCCACCCGCCGGCCGGTGAAGAACAGCTCACGGGCACGGCCCGTGCCCACGATCCGCGGCAACGTCCACGCGAGTCCGTAGTCACCGCTCTGCCCGACGCCCACGAAGGCGGTCGTGAACAACGCGCCGGACGACGCGACGCGCACGTCGCACGCGCACGCGAGCGACAGTCCCGCGCCGGCACACGGCCCGTTCACCGCTGCGATCACCGGCTTGGGCATCCCGTGGAGGATCTCGACGACACGCGTGCACGCGCGGATCGTCTCGGCCAGGCCGCCGAGCCCGGCGCTCCCGTCATCGACTCCGACTCCGGATCCGGCTCCTGCTCCGCTGATGACCAGGTCGGACACGTCACCCCCGGCGCAGAACGCGCGGCCGGATCCGGTGAGCACCACGACGCGGGCGTCGGGGTCGGCGGACAGTGTGCGCAGCACGTCGTGCAGATGCTCGACCATGGAGAGTGACATCGCGTTGAGCCGCTCGGGCCGGTTGAGGGTGACGGTGACGACGCCACCGCTGCGGACCACGAGCAGATCGTCGGCCACGAGACCGCTCAGAGCTCGATGAGGGTCGGGGCCCGGCGCGTGCGGACGAGCGTCCGCCCGAGGTCGAGCACGATGTCGTCGGCGGTCCCGAACAGCCCCTCGAGCACCATGGTGCGCTTCAAGTAGAGGTGGAAGGGGTGGTCGGTGGTGAACCCGATTCCCGCGAGCACCTGCTGGCACTGCGCAGCGACGGTCCGCGCGCTGCGCCCGGCCATTGCCTTTGCGAGCGCGGCGGTCGTGGGTGTGCCGTCGTCCCAGGCTGCGCCGAGGGCCGCGACCAACGCCTCGATCGCGACCAGGGCGTCGGCGAGGCGGTGACGCACGGCCTGGAACCCCCCGATCGCCTGCCCGAACTGCACGCGGTCCCGGGCGTGGGTGCAGGCGAGATCGAGCGCAGTGCGGGTGGCCCCGACGGTCTGGTGGCCCACGGCCCGACGACCCGCGGCCACCGCCGCGTCCCACGCGCCCGCGGCGAGCGGGGCCGTGGCGAGGTCGGGGACGACGACCCGGGCCCGGTGCAGGCCACCGGCCGGGTCGGCCCCCCGCACCGCGTGCACCTCGAGTGCGCCGATCGGCGCGGTTGCGATCCCGTCCGCACCGACGACGAGCACCTCGGCCGCGCGTTCGGCCCGGGCGGTCATCAGCCCCTCTCGGCCCGGGACGTCCCAGCGTCCGAAGCCGGGCAGCAGCACGGCGAGATCTGCACGCGGCGTCGCCCCCAGAGCGGCAGCGAGCACGTCGTCGAGCACGCCGGCTACCCCGTTCGCCTGACCGAGCGCGGTGAACACGATCTCTACTGCGTCGCGCGGCTCGGCCTCGAGCATCTCGAGCCAGCCGAGGTCGGCGAGCGCACCGTCACTGCGGTCGCCGGCGTCGGACGCCGCGGCGACCATGCCACGCACGGTCTCTTCGAGCAGCGCGCGCTCGGCGGCGTCCATCAGCCCTCCTCTCCGAGGTCGAGAAGGCGTCGGGCGATGATGTTGCGCTGCACCTCGGCCGTGCCGCCGTAGATCGTCGCCGCCCGGGAGTAGAGGTACTCGGTGCGCCAGATGTCGCCGGCCACCGTGTCGTCGAGCTCGACCGTCCCCGGCATCAGGCGCCGGATCGCGTCGTAGGTCGCGTGCTCGGCGGCCGCCACGAGGATCTTGTCGATCGAGGTCTCCGCACCGAGGTTCCCGCCCGCGGCGAGGCGGTGCTGCGTCGCGCGTGAGCGCGCCCGGAACGCGTGGAGCGCCAGGAAGGCGTTGCCCACTGCCTCGGCACTGCGGTCGTCGTCGCCGACCACGTCCACGAGGAGCTGGAGCCGCCGGTAGAGGTAGGCGTTGCGCTGCCAGAAGCACGACGAGCGTTCGTAGGGGAGGATGCTCATGGCGACGCCCCAGCCGCCGTTCACTCCGCCGAGGATGCGGTCGGCCGGCACCACCACGTCGTCGAAGAACACCTCGGTGAACTCGAACTGGCCGTTGATCATCTCGATCGGCGAGACCGTGATCCCGGGGGTGTCCATGTCGACGAAGAACGCGGTGATGCCCCGGTGGCGGGACTCGGCGGTGCCGGTACGGGTCAGCAGCACGCAGCGCTGCGAGTACTGCGCCAGGCTCGTCCACACCTTCTGGCCGCTGATCACCCACGACTCGGCCGTCTCGGGGTCGCCGCCGTCGGGAACCGCCCGGCAGCTGAGCGTGGCGAGGTCGCTCCCGGTACCCGGCTCGGAGAAGCCCTGGCACCACATCTCCTGTCCCGACAGCAGCCGTGGGACCCACTCCGCCGCGAGGTCGGGGGTGGCGTAGTCGATGAGGGTCGGGGCGAGGACCTCGACCAGCGAGTACAGCCCGGGGTCGGCGATGTCGCGCGCGGCCATGGTGGCCCCGAGCTCGGTGCGCAGCAGCGGCGAGCCCCCGAGGCCCCCGACCCGCTCGGGCCAGCCCCACCGCATCCACCCCGCCTCGTAGAGGACCCCCTTGACCCGCTGCATCTGGGCGATGTGGTCGTCGAGGGTTCCCGGGGGCGCGTAGGGCGGGGCCACCTCGTCGGCGTGCGCATCGAGCCAGGCGGACAGCTCGGCGCGGAACTCGGCGATCTCCATCGGTGCGGCGCCCCGGGTCGGTGGATCAGCGTACGGAAACGACGTTCTCGCGGAGCGTACTGCGGGGTGCGCCGGCGGGGAGAACGACTGCGGCGGTCACGGGGACGGGACCGCGACGAGCCGGCCCAGGCCGTGCTCCCCGCGGTCGAGGCGCGCGTAGGCGCCGGGCACGTCGTCGAGCGTGATTCGGTGCGTGCGCACGCGGATCGCGCCGGTGGCCACCAGGGTCAGCAGTTGCTCGAGCTCCCAGGCCTCCCCCGAGTACGTGGTCTGGAGCACGCACTCCCAGGGGGTGGTGAGCATCGAGAACGGGTGGCTGCCCAGCCCGGCGCCTGCGCACACCACCTTGCCCCGGGTCGCAACCGCCGCGACCCCGAGACCCAGCGTCGCGTCGGTGCCGACGAGGTCCAGGACCAACGACGCGCCGTCGACACCCATGGCCTTCACGCGTGCCCCGGCGTCGTCGTCGGGGTGCAGGGCGACGTCGGCACCGAGCTCGAGGGCGAACGCACGCCGCGCCTCGTCGGGCTCCACCGCCACGATCGTGGCCGGCGTCATCACCCGCAGGAGCTGCACGGCCAGGTGGCCGAGGCCGCCGACGCCGATCACCACCGCGACGGCACCGGCCTCGAGCCAGGGCATCGACGTGCGGATCGCGTGGTACGGCGTGAGGCCGGCGTCGTCGAGCGGGCCCGCGTCGACCGGGTCGATCCCCTCGGGGAGTGGCACCACGGCCCCGGCCCTCGGCACCAGGACGTACTCGGCCATCCCGCCGTCGAAGCCCAGGCCCGCGCCGCGGCACGGCGCGATGGCCGGGCAGTAGCGCTCGTGGCCCGACCGGCACACCCCGCACTGCCCACACCCGTACTCCGAGTGCACCACCACGGGCTGGCCCGCCGAGAGCGCCTGCACGCCGACGCCGACCGCGGCGACGGTCCCCGCGGTCTCGTGACCGAGGGTGAACGCCGCGCCGTCGGGCCGGTACACCGACGGTGCGTCGCGGATCAGGCAGTCCGAATGGCACAGGCCCGCCCCCGCGACCTGCACCAGCACCTCGCCCGGGCCCGGCTCGGGCACCGGGACGTCCTGGAGCACGAGACCGGTGCTGGTGACCTGGACCGCGCGCACCGCCGCAGGCTAGGCGCACCGTGGGCCGGGCCCGACCGGTCCGAGAATCTCGTTTACACTCCCCCGAAGTTCGATTCTTCCCAGGGGGGACCCATGTTCTGTTCCACTCGTTCCCGGGTGCGTCGCGGCGTGCTCGTCGTGCTCGCTGCCGCACTCGCCGCCGGGGCCACGACGGCTTCGGCCGGCGCGGCCGTCGCCGCCAAGGACCAGGTCGACAAGGCCGCCGTCCTCCGCTTCGGCGTGCCCTTCGAAGACCAGGGCGGGCCCTTCTTCAACCCGCAGTCGCCGCGCGCCACGGCCAACCCGACGCCTCGCATGTGGCTGGACCTGATCTACGGCACGATGATCATCCAGACCGCCGACGGCAAGGGCGCGCCGGGCCTGGCCACCGAGTGGAGCACCCCCGACGCGAACACCGTCGAGCTGACGCTTCGCGACGGGGTGAAGTTCTCCGACGGCACGCCGTTCAACGCCGACGCCGTGGTCGCCGCGTGGACGAACCTCATCAACGGCACCCGGCCCAACAAGTCGACCGACATCCAGGCGATTTCCGCAGTCGAGAAGGTGGCCGACAACAAGGTGCGCATCCGGCTGAGCAAGCCGGTGGCATCCAACTTCGTCAACGACGCCCTCAAGAACGCCACCCACCTCGGCGTGCCCTCGCCCACGGCGGCGGCGAAGCAGGACCTCGACGCTGCCCCGGTCGGCGCCGGGCCGTACCAGTTCAAGAGCTACAGCACCGGCAAGGTCGTGCTCGAGAAGAACCCGACGTACTACGACAAGAAGGTCCAGAAGCTCGCGGGTGTCGAGTTCGACGACGTGGCCATCGGACCGCCGGGTGTGAGCGCGCTCCAAGCCGGCACCGTCGACGCGATCTGGTCGTTCCCACCCGACGCAGTGCAGACGATCGAAGCGTCTCCCGGCCTCGAGGTGTTCTCGGCACCTAGCGCTCGTCAGTTCCAGCTCAGCCTGTGCCCGACCCAGGGCCTGTTCGCGAACCAGAAGGCCCGCCAGGCGCTCCAGTACGCCATCGACCGCACCGCGATCAACGACGCAGCCCTCGACGGCACCGGCGCCCCGGGCACCCTGGTGCTCACCAGCAACTCGCCGTACTACGACAAGAAGCTGGCCAAGACGGTGAAGTTCGACCTCAAGAAGGCCAAGGCCCTGCTCAAGGAGGCCGGGGTCGCCCCCGGCACGACGGTCTCGGTCCTGGTCCCGGCCCAACCGCCGTACGACGCGATCTCCGACGTGGTCCAGAGCCAGCTCGAGGCGGCGGGACTCGCTCCCGAGATCACCAAGACCACGAGCTACGCGAGCGACGCAGCACGGATCAAGCCGGACATGGCCGTGGTGTCACTCGACCCGTCGCTGTTCAACCTGGTGTTCGACGGAGAGAGCCCGCTGAACTTCTGCGGCTGGTCGGACCCCGAGGTGGTGGCCGCGCTCAACGCGACCAAGGACCCGACGAAGTCCGAGGCCGAGCTCAAGCAGGCGTGGGCCGACTTCCAGAAGATCGCCCTCGACCGCTCGGCGAACATCGTGACCAACTTGCAGGGTCTCCTCGTCGCGCACACCGACAAGGTCAAGGGCCTCACCATCGTCAACGCGCCGTACGGGCCGCAGCTCTACGGCGTCTCCATGACCAAGTAGGCCACGCCCACCGGCATCACCTTCACAGGCTCGCCCGGTACGCCATCGGGAGGAGCTCCAGCAGCTGACCGTCGGGGTCGCGGATCATCACCGCGGCCCCGACGTTCGTCTGGGCCAGAACGGCACCACCGTGCTGCTGCGCCAGGGCTGCGGTCGCCTCGATGTCGTCCACCGAGACCGAGATGTGGGTGAGGCCGATCTCGTTCATGACCCGGGTCCGCACCGGGTGCACGGCACCGGCGGCGGTGTACTCCATCAACTCGAGCACGAACCCGTCGCGCCGCAGGTAGGCGACCCGGACGCCGATCGGCTCGGGGACCTCGATCAGCGTCGAGACCAGGGCGTCGCGCGGGGCGAGGTCGCGCCAGTGCTCGAACCCGAGCACCGCCTCGTAGAAGCGGCGGGATCGGGCGAGGTCGGCGACGCACAGTCCGACGTGGTTCACCACCGCCACGACCACTCCTCCCTCGACCGTCCCGCCGTAGGTCCGCCCCGGGTCCGCCCCGGGTCCGCCCCGGGTGCGGCGTTGCCGCGGAAACGCTGCTTTCGTAGAGTGCGAACGCCGTACCCGATCCTCGCCGCAGGGGGCCCCGTGGGCAAGCCGGACTTCGCCACCATCGACCTCTTCCGCGACAAGGAGCTTCCGGCCGACCCGTACCCGTTCTACGACTGGGTACGTGAGCAGGGTCCCGTCTGGTACTACCCGCTCTGGGACGTCTGGCTGATCACCGGCTACGAGGAGGCCATCGCCGTCTACCACGACCAGCAAACCTGGTCGAACTGCAACACCGTGAGCGGCCCCTTCGTCACGATGTCGGTGCCGCTCGAGGGCGACGACATCACCGAGATCATCGAGGCCCATCGCGACGAGCTGCCCTTCTCCGACCAACTGCCGTCGTTCGACCCGCCCAAGCACACCGAGCACCGGGGCCTGCTGCTGCGGCTGATCACCCCGAAGCGGCTGAAGGAGCAGGAGGAGCGGCTCTGGGCCCTCGCCGACCAGACGATCGACGAGTTCGTCGAGCGCGGCCAGTGCGAGCTGATCCAGGAGTACGCAATCCCCTTCACCCTCATGGTGATCGCCGACCTGCTCGGCGTCCCCGACGAGGACCGTGAGGCGTTCCGGGCCAACCTGGTCCTCAAGGTGCGCCCCGCGAAGATGGAGCACAAGCCGCTCGGGTACCTCTACGAGCAGTTCACCGCATACATCGCGGACCGCCGCGCCCACCCGCGCGACGAAATCATGACCGAGATGGCCCACGCAACCTTCCCCGACGGCACCCTGCCGTCGGTCGACGACGTGGCCAAGATCGCGGCCAACCTCTTCTCCGCCGGCGGCGAGACCACGGCCCGGCTCATCACGATGTGCCTGCGCACCCTCGGCGACCACCCCGAGTTCCAGCAGCGCCTCCGCGACGATCCCGATCTGGTCGCCCCCTTCGTCGAGGAGGTGCTGCGTACCGAGGCTCCCCTCAAGGGATCGTTCAAGCTCTCCCGGGTTCCCACCACGGTCGGCGGCGTGCGCCTCCCCGCAGGCACGACGGTCTTCGTCATGACCGACGCCGCGAGCCGCGACCCACGCCAGTTCGAGTGCCCGGCCGAGTTCCGCCTGGACCGGGTCAACGGCCGCCAGCACCTCGCGTTCGGGCACGGCATCCACACGTGCGTCGGCGCGCCACTCGCCCGGGCCGAGACCGTGGCCACCATCGAGCGGTTCCTCGATCGCATGGCCGACATCCGCGTGTCGGACGCGCATCATGGTTCGATCGAGGCGCGACGCTACGAGTACGACCCCACGTACATGCTCCGCGGGCTCAAGGAGCTCCACCTGGAGTTCACGCCGATCCCATGAGCACGCGGCGCGACGAGGCCGAGCCGACGGCGATCGAGCCCTTCCGTGTCGCCGTCGACGACACCGTGCTCGGCGACCTCCGGGACCGCCTGGCCCGGACCCGGTTCCCCGACGAGATCGACGGCGCCGGATGGGAGTACGGGACGTCGATCCCGTTCCTGCGGGCGCTCGTCGACCACTGGCGCACCACCTACGACTGGCGGGCCGAGGAGGCCGCGCTCAACCGGCTCGATCAGTTCCGTACCACCATCGACGAGGTGGCGATTCACTTCGTGCACGCACGATCACCGCATCCCGACGCGCTGCCCCTGCTGCTGGTGCACGGGTGGCCCGGGTCGGTGGTCGAGTTCCTCGACGTCATCCCCCGCCTGACCCACCCCGAGGCGCACGGTGGGTCGGCAGCCGACGCGTTCCACGTCGTCGCGCCCTCGCTTCCCGGCTACGGGTTCTCCCCGCCACCGCGCGTCCCGGGCTGGGACGTCGTGCGGGTCGCCCAGGCGTTCGTGGTGCTCATGGACCGGCTCGGCTACGACCGCTACGGCGCGCAGGGCGGCGACTGGGGGGCCCAGATCACGACCCGCATGGCCGCGCTCGACCCCGAGCACATGGCCGGCCTGCACCTCAACATGGCGTTGGCCGTCCCCCCGGCCGAGCCCGGGCCGCTCACCGAGTCCGAGCAGGCCGACCTCGGCGCGATGGCGGCGTTCCAGCGCAACGAGGCCGCGTACGCCCAGGTCCAGATGACCACGCCCCAGACCCTCGCAGTGGGACTGAACGACTCGCCGGCCGGGCTGCTGGCGTGGATCGTCGAGAAGTTCCGCGCGTGGAGCGACTGCGGCGGTGACGTGGAGTCGGTGTTCGACCGCGACCGGATCCTCACCAACGTGATGCTGTACTGGGTGACGCAGACGGCTGCGTCCTCGGTGCGCCTCTACTGGGAGACGATGCACAGCGGGGTGCTGCGCCGGCCACCCGAGTACGTGTCCGTCCCCACCGGCGTCGCCCGCTACCCCGCCGAGGCGGTGCTCCGGTTCCCGCGCGGCTGGGTGGAGCAGACCTACAACGTCACCCACTGGGCCGAGCTCCCCCGCGGCGGCCACTTCGCAGCCATGGAGCAGCCCGACCTGTTCGTCGACGACCTCCGTGCGTTCTTCGGCACGGTCCGCTGACGTCAGGCGGTGGCGGGGCGCATACCCGGACGCTCGTCGGCCGTCGCCCCCACCGGAAGCTGGCGCTCGTCGCGACGGATCGGGGTGCCGTTGACGAGCACGTGGCGCATTCCGGTGGGCGCCTCGACGGTGAGCCGCTCGCCGTCGGCGGGGAAGTCCCGCACCCGGGTCACGGGTCCGGGGGCCACCGTCGCCAGGGTCGAACACGCAGACGTCGGCCCAGGCGCCCGTCCGCAGGTAACCGCGGTCGACGAAGCCGAACAGGTCGGCCGGCTCGCCGCTGAGCTTGCGCACCGCGCGCTCCATCGGCATCACTCCCCGTTCGCGCACCCAGGTCCCGAGCAGATCGGTTGCGACCGGTGCATCGCAGAGCTGGCCGATGTGCGCACCGGCGTCCGAGAGACCGAGCGCGACCGAGTCATGAGTGAGCAGGAACCCGACGCTCGTCGGCTCGTCGTTGGCGATGAAGATCCGGAACCGAGTGGCGAGGTCGTCGCGCAACGCGAGGTCGCAGATCACGTCGAGGGGCCCGACCCCCCGCTCGCGGGCCAGTTCGTCCACCCGCGCGCCTACGAGCTCGGGGAAGCGGTCCGACTCGTCGACCACGCAGGTCTCCCAGCGCGGCCGCATCGGCACCTGCTCGAGGTCGGCCGCGGCCCGGGCCCGCCAGGCCGGGTCGGCGTAGGCGGCCCGGCGTGCAGCCTGGTCACCCTGCATCAGCTCGCCGAACTCCGCGCTCACGTTGAGGCTGAACGGGCTGGCCATGTCGAACTGCATCGTCAGTGGGCGGGGCGTGACCTGAGGCCATACCGCCTGTCCCCGCGCGACGGCGTCGGCGTGCAACGCGAGCTGGTGGCTGTGACGGTCGTCGGCGAGCGCAAAGAGCGGATAGGTGAACGGTCGTCCCGTCCGCGCCTGGTGCTCGTACATGTCGGCATAGGTGCACTGATCCCCGGCCGTTGCGAGGAGCACACCCTTGCCGGTGCTAGCGACGGCGTCGAAGAGTGCGTGCACCTCGTCGCGGTCGGCGAAGCGGCTCGGTACCGGCTTCCCGTCCATCCCGCGGTGCGTGTAGGCGAAGCTGGTGGAGAAACCGGCCGCTCCGCACTCGATCCCTTCGACCACCAGCGCGCACATCTGCGCTATCTCGTCAGGCGTCGCCGTACGTTCGTACGCCGCGTCGCCCATCACGTAGAGCCGCAGCGAGCTGTGCCCCACGTAGCACGAGAAGTTCAGCACGGTGCCGCGGGCACTCACGAGATCTAGGTACTCGGGGAAGGTCTCGAACTCCCAGACGATGCCCGCGGCCAGCGATGCCGCATCCATGTCCTCGACGTTCTCGAGCGTGCGGACGATCACGTCGTGGTGCTCGCGCCGGGTGGGCGCGATCGTGAAGCCGCAGTTCCCGGCGACGACGGTGGTGACCCCGTGCGAGGAGGTCGGACGTAGCGCCGGGTCCCAGAACACCTGCGCGTCGTAGTGGGTGTGGATGTCGATGAACCCGGGGGCGACCACACATCCCGACGCGTCGAGCTCGTCGTCACCCCGGAGCCCGGTCCCGATCTCGACGATGCGGCCGCCGGCGATCCGCACGTCGCCGACCCGGCCGGGCGCACCCGTCCCGTCGTGAATGGTTCCCCCGCGAATCACCCGGTCAGCGGCCATCGGTCTCCCCCTGCAGCGCCCTGTCGCCGATCATCAGCATCCGCATCTGGTTCATCGGGCCCCCGGCCACGGTCCCGCCGTCGACGGGCACGACGATCCCCGTGATCTGCGCGGCGCGCTCGCTCGCCAGGAACAGCATCGCCTGGGCGACGTCCCCCGGCGTCCCGTGGCGCGAGAGCGGCTGGGTCGTGCGGATCACCGCGCCCATGTCGTAGGTGGTGATCGCGGTGGCGATATGCCCGGGCGCAACGACGTTGACCCGGATGCCGAACTCGGCGAGGTCGATGGCCAGCGACTGGGACACCTGGATCACCGCCGCCTTCGAGGCCCGGTAGACGAGCGGCCCGGCCCCACCGGTGAGCGCGGCGATCGACGCCGTGTTCACGATCGACCCGCCACCGTGGGCGGCCATGTGGCGGGCCGCCCGCTGGCTGCCCACGATCACGCCCCAGAGGTTCACGGCCATGACCCGCTCGTAGTCGGCGAAATCCTGGTCGAGGAAGCGGGTGAAGGCGCTGCCGATGCCGGCGTTGTTGCACATCACGTGGAGGCCACCGAAGCGCTCGACCGCGAAGTCGACCAGACCCTGCACGTCGTCGGCGTCCGACACGTCGGTGGCCCGGAACGCCACTGCGTCGCCCAGCGCGTCGGCCACCGTCGTCCCGAGCTCGGCGTCGGTGTCGGCCACGACGACGCGGGCACCCTGGGCCGCGAACAGCTCGACCGTAGCGCGTCCGATACCGCTCGCGCCACCCGTGACGACGGCGACCTTGCCGGACAGCTCGCCGGTCACCCGCGTGCCTCGATCCATCCGTCCAGGCAGGTGTTCACCCCGTGGCGGGCGAAGGCCGCGTCGATCTCGGCGAGATCCACCGGATCGATGGACCAGCCCAGCGCACCGACGTTGTCGTCGACCTCGGCGACGTTTCGGCATCCGACCAGCGACGTGCTCACCACGGGGTTCGAGGTCGTCCAGCGCAGTGCGAGCTGGGGCAGGCTCTTGCCGTACTTGGTGGCAATGCCCCGGAGGTCCTCGACCGCCCCGACGTTGCGGGGGATGGCCCCCGGACCGAACAGCTCGGTGAACAGCGGCGCCATCGCCCCCCACTTGTCGGTCTTGGACCGCCAGTCGTCGTCGGGGAACACGGTGTCCGTGGTGAGCGTCCCGGTGAGGAGGCCGTAGGCCAGCGACCCGTAGGCCATGTAGCCGATCTGGTGCTCGTCGCAGTACGGCAGCACCGTCCGCTCCATGCGCCGGTCGAACAGGTTGTAGACGTACTGCGCTGCGTCGACCGGGCGGGTCCGTGCGCAAGTTGCGATGTCGTCGACGGAGAAGTTCGACACACCGATGAACCGGGCCTTGCCCGACTGCACGACCTCGTCGAGCGCGGCCATGGTCTCCTCGAACGGGGTGTCGTAGTCGGGCCAGTGGACGAAGTACACGTCGACGTAGTCGGTACCGAGGTTGGCCAGGCTCTTGTCGATGGACGCGAAGACCCGGGCCCGGCTGCTGTCCCGGTAGTTCGGCTTGTCGAGGTAGCCGGTGCCGAACTTGGTGACCACGATGGCCTCGTCGCGCCGCCTCCCCAGCGCCCGTGCCAGGGCCTGCTCCGACGCACCCATCCCGTACCCCTCGGCGGTGTCGAAGATGTTGATGCCGACGTCCAGGGCCCGCCCGATGGCCGCCGCGAACTCCTGCTCCTCGATCCCGCCGTAGCCGCCGCCGATCTCCCAGCAGCCGAAGCCGATCACCGAGACGTCGAGGCCGGTGCGGCCGAAGGGTCGGTACTCCATGTGCGGTGGTCCTCCTGCGGGCGACGGCGTGGGTGGCGCCGTGAGAATTCGGATGTCGTGAGCAGGCGCCGCGCTCAGGCGAGCCGGGCGCGGATGGG
This sequence comes from Actinomycetota bacterium, assembly GCA_046086425.1. GTDB lineage: Bacteria > Actinomycetota > Acidimicrobiia > IMCC26256 > PALSA-555 > CAIUKV01. The sequence goes on from JBJSXO010000302.1 coordinate 21,964, forward strand.
CAGGTGCTTGATCCCCCCGTTGACGTTCGAGGTGAGACGCTCGACCGGCCCGGCGAGCTCGAACCACTCGAGCCGGTCCAGCAGGTGCCGGAAGATCGTCTCCAGCTCCACCCGGGCGAGGTGCGCACCCATGCAGAAGTGCTCACCGAACCCGAACGCGAGATGGGGGTTCGGGGTGCGGTCGATCCGGAAGGCGAACGGGTCGTCGAACACCTCCTCGTCCCGGTTGCCGGACGCGAAGAAGATGGCCACGTTGTCCCCGGCCGGGATCTCGATCCCGTGGATCTGACCGGGTGCGGTGGTGTGGCGGATGAAGTGGATGATCGGGCTCACCCAGCGCAGGATCTCCTCGACCGCGTCGGGGAGCAGCTCGGGGCGGGCCCGCAGCGCCTCCCACTGGTCGGGGAACTGCGAGAACGCGAGCAGACCACCGCTGATCGCGTTGCGGGTGGTCTCGTTGCCCGCCTCGACCATGAGCTCGCAG
>JBJSXO010000303.1:0-2095 GCA_046086425.1 Actinomycetota bacterium
GGTCGCGGTCGCCGCCGCGATCTACCTCATCCTGTTGATCCTCGCCGCGATCTTCGCGAGCCGCATCGGTCTGCAGGATCCCAACGCCCAGAACATCTCGGAGATCAACCGACGCCCGTCGGCGGCCCACTGGCTCGGTCAGGACGACCTCGGGCGCGACGTGTTCGCGCGGATCATCTACGGCGCCCGGGTCTCGCTCCAGGCCGCCTTCACGGCCGTGGCCCTGGCCCTGGTGGTCGCCGTGCCCATCGGCCTGTTCTCCGGGTTCGTCGGCGGCTGGATCGACCTGGTCCTCATGCGGATCTCCGACGCCGTCCAGGTCATCCCGGCCCTGGTCCTGGCCCTCGTCATCACGGGCATCCTCGGGCCGAGCACGACCAACGTGGCGGTGGCGCTCGCCTTCGTGTTCACGCCGGGATTCGTCCGCCTGATCCGCGGCCAGGTGCTCTCGGTGCGTGAGGAGACCTACATCGAAGCCTCCCGCTCCATCGGAGCGAAGCGCGGGTACATCATCCGCAAGCGGGTGCTGCACAACGTGGCGTCGCCGCTGATCGTGCAGGCTGCGGTGACCGCCGGGTTCGCCCTGCTCGCCGAGGCCAGCCTCAGCTTCCTCGGACTCGGCGTCCAGCCGCCTCAGGCCACCTGGGGCACGATGCTCTCCCGGGCCTTCGCCCAGGTGTTCCAGGCCGGATGGCTGCTCTGGATCCCGGGCGGCGCGATCGCCCTCACGGTGCTGGCGTTCAACCTTGTCGGCGACGGACTGCGCGACGCCCTCGGCGCGGAGGGACGGAATTGACCACTCCCGACGCCACTCCGACGAGCCCCCTGCTCGAGGTGACCGACCTGTCGGTCTCGTTCACTGCGAACAAGCAGACTGCCAAGGTCGTCGACCAGGTCTCCTTCTCGGTGCAGCCGGGCAAGACCCTCGGGATCGTCGGTGAGAGCGGCTCCGGCAAGACCGTGTCGTCCCTCGCCCTCGTCGGGCTGCTGCCCCGGACCGCCACCATCACCGGTTCGGCCCGCTTCGCCGGGCAGGAGCTCGTGGGGATGACCACCCGGCAGCAGCGCCAGATCCGCGGCAACGACATCTCGGTGATCTTCCAGGAGCCGATGACCAGCCTCGACCCGGTGTTCACGGTCGGGAACCAGCTGACCGGGGCGTACCGCAACCACCAGGGCGGCTCCAAGAAGGATGCGCTCGACCGGGCCGAGGAGATGCTCCGCCTGGTGGGCATCCCCGAACCCCGCAAGCGGCTCGCGGAGTACCCGCACGCCTTCTCGGGCGGCATGCGCCAGCGGGTGATGATCGCCCTCGCCCTGATCAACTCCCCGCGACTGCTCATCGCCGACGAGCCGACCACCGCGCTCGACGTGACCATCCAGAGCCAGATCCTCGAGCTGCTCCAGGAGCTCCAGCAGGAGATGGGCATGGCGATCCTCTTCGTCACCCACGACCTCGGCGTGGTCGCGAGCGTCTGCGACGACGTGTCGGTGATGTACGCCGGCCAGGTGGTGGAGCAGGCGGGCATCGACGAGTTCTTCGCCCACCCCCGCCACCCCTACAGCGAGGGGCTGCTGCGCTCGATGCCCCACTCGGTGCCCAAGGGCGAGCGCCTGCGCATGATCCCGGGCACGGTCCCGCTCCCGAGCCGGTTCCCCACCAGCTGCCGGTTCGCCGGCCGCTGCCCGTACGCGCAGGAGGCGTGCACGGCGGACCCGATCCCGCTCGAGCAGCTCGACGACGGGCGGGTGGTGCGCTGCGTCCGCCACCGCGAGCTCGTGATGGAGGCCCGGTCGTGACCGATGTGAGCGACACCACCACCCCGTCCGAGCCCCCGGCGACGCCCGCCGACGGCGCCGCCCCGCTGCTGCGGGTCCGGGACCTCGAGAAGGTCTTCCCGATCAAGAAGGGCCTGCTGCGCCGCACCGTGGCCCACGTGCGCGCCGTCGACGGCGTGAGCTTCGACATCGCCCGCGGTGAGGTGCTCGGTCTGGTGGGTGAGTCGGGATCGGGGAAGTCGACCACCGGTCGGCTCCTGCTCCGCCTGATCGAGCCCACCGGTGGCTCCATCGAGCTCGAGGGCAAGGAGCTGCG
>JBJSXO010000304.1:0-5035 GCA_046086425.1 Actinomycetota bacterium
CGTCGACCGGCGTGTCGACCTGGTCGCGCACGCCTGCACGCGAGACCTCGAGCGCACGCTCACCGTCGCGCTCTAGCGCACGCTCCTCGTCGTCACGGGGCGCCGATGCGGCCGAGGTGACGAACGAGCCGCTCAATGCGCCCATCGCGACCACTGCGACCAGCACGGCGGTGATGGCGCCGCGACGGCGCGACGCTCGGGAGGTGTCGTTGCGCGCCGATGACATTGAGGCTCCTCATCCCCGCCGGCGGTCCCGTCATCGACCCAGGTGACCTGCCTTCGCCCGGGTACCGACTGCGCGGTGTGCGTGTCGAACTGATCTCCAGGGTACTGAGATCCGCGCCCCGAACACCCCGCGAGCACGGTGCCGGTGACTGCAGTCACAGCCGGGGAGCCGCGCGTCACGGTACCGACCGGGGGCGGATTCAGCCCCGGGGGCGACGAGAACTGGCATCGAGCGCGACGGCGCGCGCGTAGACCTCCCGCATTCGTCCCGCAACGACGCGGTAGTCGAAATCGAGTGCCCGGGCTCTCCCTGCGGCTCGGCTGGATCAACCCCGATCTCGACCTGCCGTCGGTCGCTGCGTTCTACCTCTGCGTCGTCAACGCCCGCTTCATTCTCGAGAGCGGCGACACCGGGATCGACCCCGAGCGCTGGAACCACGCCGCCGTCACCGCGCTGCTCGGGTTCACCGTGTCGTCCGGCGACCACGCGCACCCGATCGCGCCACGGGTTTGATCCGGGGTCTGCGGCTGGGCAGACTCCCGACGTGGGCCACCGCCACCAACACTGGATCAACGGCGTCTCCCGGGCCCCGACGGTCGGCGAATACCTTGCGACGACGGATCCGACCACCCGGGAGAGCGGTGACGAGATCGCCGCGGGCTCGCGGGCCGATGCCGTCACCGCGGTCGACGCCGCCGTGGACGCGCACCCGGGCTGGGCGGCGCAGTCGGCGGCCCAGCGGTCGTCGGTGCTTGCGGCGGTCGCCGACGCGATCGACGCCCACCGCGACGACCTGATGGACCTCGAGCGCGCGTGCACCGGCAAGCGAGCCGGCCAGCTTGCGCTCGAGGTGGACATGTCGGCGGCGTACTTCCGCTACTACGCCGGCGTGCTGCGCGCGCGCGGCGGGCGCACCATCGACCTCGGAAGCGGACAGCACGCGTACACGCGGCTCGAGCCCTTCGGCGTCGTCGCCGTGATCACCCCGTGGAACCTGCCCCTCAACCAAACGTGCCGCGCGGTGGCCCCCGCCCTGGCCGTCGGCAACGCGGTCGTGGTGAAGCCGTCCGAGTTCACCTCGACCACGACGGTGCGCCTCGGGCAGCTCGCGTCGGGTGCGGGGCTCCCGGCCGGGTGCCTCAACGTGGTCACCGGGACCGGCGCGGCCGTCGGCGCTCCCCTGGTCGCCGACCCGCGGGTGCGCCGGATCGCCTTCACGGGCTCGGTGCCGACCGGACGCGTGATCGCGGGCATCGCCGCCGAGCGTCTGATCCCCGCAACCCTCGAGCTGGGGGGCAAGTCCCCGCTGGTCGCGTTTGCCGACGCCGATCTCGACCGGGTGGTCGACGCCGCCGTGAACGCAATCGCCGTCAACGCGGGCCAGGTGTGCTCGGCCACCACGCGCCTACTCGTCGAGGCCTCGGCGCACGACGCGGTCGCCGCGCGGGTGGTCGAGGCCGTCAGCCGTCTGCGGCCGGGCATCGACTTCGGGCCGATGATCACCGAGGCCCAGTTCGCCAAGGTGCTCGACCACTTCGCCGCGGCCCGGGCCGCGGGGCTGACCCCTGCGGTCGGGGGCGGGCCGTACCGGGACGGCCCGGCTGCAGCCGGCCGGTTCGTGGAGCCCACGGTCTACGTGGACGCCCCGCCCTCCGCCGCCATCGCGCGCGAGGAGATCTTCGGTCCCGTGCTCGTCACCATGCCCTTCGCCGACGAGGCCGATGCCATCGCGCGCGCCAACGACACCGACTACGGCCTCGTCGCCAGCGTGTGGAGCGGTGACGTCGCCCGCGGCCTGCGGGTCGCCGAGCGGATCGACGCCGGACAGGTCGCGGTCAACGGTGGCGTACTCGGCATCGAGACACCGTTCGGCGGCGCCAAGCAGAGCGGCTACGGACGCGAGAAGGGCCTCGAGGCCCTGCACGAGTACGCGTGGGTCAAGACCGTCAGCCTCGCGCTCGGGTGAGCACACGACGGGGGTGAGTGGCCGATGTCTTCCGACTCCGTCACGCGAATACGGGGACTGGCGGCAGTCGTCCTCGTGCTGGGCGTGGCACTCCTCGGTCCGGGCTGCGACGGGAGGTCGGAACCCGATCGCCGCGCCGACCCGTTGCCACCACGCGGGACCTCACGCGCAACCGCGACGACTGCTCCCGGGAACCGCGTGTACGACCCGTACGCCGGGACGATGCCGGCAGTGGAGCCCGTCGGGACGACCTCCGAGGCCCAGGTCCGCACCGCCGACGGCCGGACCCGCCGGTACCGGCTGTACGTCCCCGCCTCGCTTCCGACCGCCGGCGACGTGCCCCTGCTGGTGGCGTTGCACGGGGGACTCGGCACCTCGGCGCAGTTCGCGGCCAACTCCGGCTTCGACGGCCTCGCCGAGGCCAACCGCTTCGTGGTGGTCTATCCGGACGGCATCGGTGCGCGCGCCGGCGTCTCCGGGTTCCAGACGTGGAACGGCGGCTACTGCTGCGGGCCCGCCGTCCGCGAGAACGTGGACGACGTGGCCTTCGTGCGCCAGGTCATCGACGCCGTCGACGCCCAACTCCCGGTCGACCCGTCACGGACTTACGCAAGCGGACACTCGAACGGCGCGATCATGGCCTACCGCCTCGCCTGCGAGCTCTCCGACCTCATCGTGGCGATCGGCGTCCAGGCCGGCAGCCTCGGCGTCGACGACTGCGCTCCTGCCCGCCCGGTGTCGGTGTTCCACCTCCACGGCACGGCCGACACGAACCATCCCATCGACGGAGGCACCGGCAGCGGCATCGCCGGCGTGACGTTCCGGCCCGCTCGCGCCGCAGTCGAGGCGTTCGTCACCGCCGACGGATGTGCCCCGGCGCCGATCCCGGGTACCGATCCCTACAACCCCGACCTCACGGTGTCCACGTGGTCGCCGTGCCGGACCGACACCGCAGTGCGCTACGTGATCGTGGCCGGAGCCACCCACGCCTGGATGGGACATCCTGCGGCGTCAGCCGCGGCTGCCGGCCTCGTCGGCGAGCCCTATCCCGATCTCGACGCCAGCCGCGCGATCTGGTCGTTCCTCTCCGAGCATCCGCGTCGCTGACCGGTTTAGGTGATTTGCGCCGCCGGTGGAACAGTCGCTGGAACCGTCGGTGAAACAGAGGACGGCGGAACGGCCGACACGTTGTGCCGGATGCCACACACGCGCAGACGCGGTGTCGGTCGGTAGATCATGGTGTCGTGGTGACGGCTTCCCGAAGTCAAGTCGATTTCTTTGCTACGTTCCGACGTGTGGCCGAACCGCTCGAGTCCGAGCACCGGTCGACCGTGACCAGCGACCCGCGTACAGGATGGTTGAGTCGGTACGCACGGCGAAAGAAGCTGGAGTACTTCTTTCGGGAGATCCCCAAGGACGCTCGGATACTCGACGTCGGGTGTGCATCCGGCTGGGTAGCGAGGTGGGCCAGCGAGCGCGGCTGGACCGGCGTCGTCGGAATCGATCTCCGGCCACCTGCCGACGTGATCGGTGACGTCCGCGCGTGGCGTGATCTCGGCCTCGAACCGCATTCGTTCGACGTCATCGTGGCCTTCGAGGTGATCGAGCACGGAGACTTCGCCGTCGCACTCCGCGAGTTGTTGCGCTGCGACGGTGTCTTGCTGGTGACCACCCCAGTGCCGCGTTTCGACTGGCTCTGCAAGTTGCTCGAAACCGCAGGCCTGTTGCAGAAACGAGTGATGCCCCACACGCACCTCGTGGACGTACGTCACTACCCGGGCTTTACCGTCGAGACCCGTCGCGTCCGGGGAATGGTCGCGCAATGGGGAACACTGCGACCCGATCCGCCAGTCACCCCCGTCCCCGACAACCCCTAGACCCGTGAACCCCTAGACCCGTGAACCCCTAGACCCGAGAACCACGCCGGATCACCCACGCACCGTAAGACGATCACACAACGGCGACCCGACAAACCCCGCAATACGTCGCTCGACCAGCTCCCAGCCCTGCCCCGTGGAGATGTACAGACGACGACAGTCGCCGACGACGAACAGCTCGCCCTGCGGGGGGTTCCCGGACAGCGTCCATTCTCGGCTTTCCGGCAGTCTCGGGCCACGACGCACGGTCGGGGCAGCGAGACCGAGCCTCCCGTTGACGTCGAGCTGGAAATCGAGGAACTTCGCGCGAGCCTCCGCCGACTGAAACGCGCTGACCTCGCGCTGGTAGATCAACGTGACGCTGGTCGTCGCCCACAAGGTCCAGAGCGCACAGAGAGTCAGGACGACGGCCACCGCACCCTGTGTCCACCACCGTCGGTGCACCAGCCACGCACCGAGCCACGCCAGGCCGGGTGCCGCGCCGAGCACCAGGACGGGTACGAAGTCTCCCTCGTAGCGCTGGAATATGACGGCAATCGCCACGGTGCTCGACGTCGCCAACGCGGCCGACAGGAGCGGGATTCGGAAGACGGCTACCGACGGGACCGCGTCCGCCCGGCTCCTCACCATGGAAACCACACCGGGGATGCAGAGGAGGACGAGGAAGGTCGAAGTTGCGGTGATGCTCGCCGAGACCTCGATGTTGTCGTACACCGCCCCACCGAAGATATGCGGCGGACGCGAGAATGTGATCCAGGGGAACGTGATGCGAAAGCCGATCCCGTCAGGTCGGAGATACTGGACGAGGTTGGTGGGTATGTACTCGAAGCCGAAGAGACTGTTGCCGGTTGCCGCCAACGCAGCCCGTCGCCTTGGCGAGATGCGCGCGAGGACGTCTTGCTTCTCGAGCGGTGCGCTGAGCAGGGTCCCGAACTTCGCGTAGTTCACGGCGACGTACAGGAGCAC
>JBJSXO010000305.1:0-7303 GCA_046086425.1 Actinomycetota bacterium
CGGAGGGGTACGGGTAGCCGTACGCCTGGTACTCGCGCTCGTACCAGCCGCCACCGAGACCGAGGATCAGGCGTCCACCCGACATCACATCGATGCCGGCCGCCTCCTTGGCCAGGAGCCCGGCGTTGCGGTACGCGGCGCAGGTGACGAGCTGGCCGAGCCGGATCCGCTCGGTGCGCTGTGAGAGCGCGGCGAGCATCGTGAACGCCTCGAAGACGTGGGTGGGCTCGCGCCGGGGAACGGTCTCCACGTGGTCGTAGACCCAGAGGTGGTCGTAGCCGAGCGCCTCGATGGCCTGGGCCAACTCGACGCTGCGGGCCCACGCCTCGGCCGCCCCCCAGCCCGTGTACTCCAGCTTCCAGCCCTGGGGCACGAACACCCCGTATCGCAACGGCGCGCTCATCGCGCTGCGGCGTCGGACTTGAAGTCCCACCACTGTATCTCCACCATCATCGGGAGGAGGTAGCCGACGTAGATCGACGTGATGGCGAGCATGCCGTGGTCGTCCACGTGCTTGTCGATGATGTCGACCCGCGGGTCCTTGGCCTGGAACGCCCGGGCCCGGGCCAGGAACTCATCGAGCTCGGCCTCGGTCCCGACCGAGAACCCGTAGTGGTCCAGGCGTGGACAGGTCATCGGGGGCTCGTCGCCCGCGACCAGGAACACGAACTGCTCGATCGAGTAGGCCCCGAACACCAGCCGGCGCCGGTCCTCGGTCATGGTGGGGAGCTCCTCGAAGCCGAATACCTCGGTGTAGAACGCAACGAGGTCGGCTCGGCCCTGCGCGTCGAGGAGGTCGGCGGGGACGCTCATCGCCACGTGGTTGAACCGCGGTGGGCGGGTCGCGACGGAGGACATGGGGGCTCCTGAGGTCGAGGTCGGGGAATCGAGATCGGGAATCGAGGCCGGGTGGACGGGGCGGCTCAGCGTGACGCGGCGGGCACGATCATCACCTTGCCCGCAAGGTCGCCGGACTCGAGACCGTGCAGCGCGTCGAGCATTCCCGCCAGCGGGACGTCACCGGGCTCGATGAGCACGTCGCTCGGGAAGCCGGGCTCGGCGAGGAGTTCCAGCGCCCGTTCGAAGCCGTCGGCGTCATAGACGAACGCTCCGGTGATCGTCAGCTCGTTGAGCAGGATCCGGTTGTTGTCGAACCGTGGCCGCTTGACGCCCGCGCCCACGAGCACGAGCGTGCCCGCCCGCTTGAGCTGGGTCAACGCCGTCTCCATCGCCGCCGGGTGCCCCGAGCACTCCAGCGCGACGTCGAACGGCTCGGGAATGGTCGCGTGGGGCATCGTCGGTGGCACCAGGTCGCCGGGCTCGACGGTGACCGCGCCGAGGCGCGCGCACAGGTCGCGTCGGCGCGGGTGTGGCTCGCTCACCACGATGTCGGTGACGCCCCGCGCTCGCGCGGCCGCCACCGAGAGCGCGCCGATCGGCCCGCCGCCGGTGACGAGCAGTCGTTGCCCGGCCCGGACCCGACCCTGAGTGAGACCGTGCAGCGCAACCGCGAGCGGCTCGGCCAGCGCCGCCGCACGCATCGACACACCGTCGGGGATCCGGAGGAGGCCGGCCTCGGGCGCGACGACGAAATCGGCGAAGGCCCCGTCGGGGAACTCGTCGACCCCGGCGGCGCCCCGGCCCGTGCACAGCGACGGGCGTCCCTGCAGGCAGTACTCGCAGGTGCCACAGCGGGGCGACGGCCCGCCGACGACCGTGTCGCCGACCCGCCACCGGGTCACGGCGCTCCCGACGGCCACCACCGTGGCGCTGTACTCGTGCCCCTCCACTGCCCCGGGCCGGCCCCAGCCCTCGAGCACGAAGTGGATGTCGCTGCCGCAGACTCCGCAGTGGCTCACCTGGAGGAGCACGTCGTGGTCTCCGAGGGCGGGCACCGGGCGCTCGGCGATCTCGACCCGGCCCGGCTCGGTGTAGACGACGGCCCGATGGGAGTCGGGAACCGGGGGTGAGGTCGGGGTGGGCGCAGGCACGGCGGAAGTGTGACCATGCCGTGGGCCGGCCGTCAAGGCGAACCTGACACCGGCGTCACCGGTTGAGCGATAATGGCCACCATGCGTCCCGGCCCTCGTCTCGCCCTGCTCGTGGGCGCTCTCGTGGCGCTCGGGGCGGCCCCGGGCGGGGCGACCGCACCCGCAGCATCCCCGGCGGCTGCGCTGCGGGTGGTGAACGTCAACATCCTCCACGGGATCTTCTGCGACGACGGCGCGGCCTGCCAGGCGTCGGACCGGGTGGACCTGTTCCTCGGCCAGCTCGAGGCCGCGGGCTGCCCGGAGGTGGTGGGGATCCAGGAGGTCAACGACACCCTGCGACGCCTCTTCACCGCACGGCTCCCCGCCACGTGCCGGGGCGCCTACCGCACCGTGTTCGCCGACGCCGACCGCAACGACTCCGAGCTGGTGCTCACGAGCCTGCGTGCCCGGCGACCCCGGATCGTCGCGCTGCCCGGGCCGCTGCGGACCGCGTCGCGTGTCGAGCTCACCTCGCCGGCCGGACCCGTCGTGCTCGTGGTCACCCACCAGGACGGCGACAGGGACTTCCCCGCCTGCCGGGACGACGTCGACCGCTACCGATGTCCGGCACCGTGCCCGGTGGGGACCACCTTCTCGGAGTGCCAGACCATCGTCGGCCTCCGCCTCGCCGCCACGGGAGGATCACGGCGATCCCTGCGCGTCTACATGGGCGACTTCAACGTCCCCCCCGCCAGCCCCCGGTACCAGGCCATCGTGGCGGACGGTTTCGTCGACTCCCACCTCGCCGCGGGCAACGCCGAGTGCGACCCGGCGACCGGCTCGCAGTGCACCGCCGGGCGCGACGACACCTCCATCGCCGCGTTGAAGGACCCCACCGCGCGCGAGTCCGAGCGGATCGACTTCATCTTCGTGAAGGCCCCGAAGCGATGCACCCCGCGGTTCGTGCCGTCCGGGTCGGGCACCGGCGTCGGGACGGGACTCTTCGCCGCGACTCCGGCACCGAGCGGGCCCGGCGGCCTCGTCTGGCCGTCGGACCACACGGCTGTCAGCATGGAGCTCACCTGCGCATGAGCGCGCCTCGACCCACCCTTCGACCCGCCCCTCGAACTGCCGACCCCGGCACCAAGGAGGAACCACGAGCATGAGCGCCGACCTGGTCATCCGCGGCGGGACCGTCATCGACGGTACGGGCACACCCGGCTACCGGGCCGACGTCGCCGTGCGCGACGGACGCATCGTCGAGATCGGCGACGGCCTGTCCGGCTCCCGGGTCCTCGAGGCCGACGGGCACGTCGTCGCCCCCGGCTTCATCGACATCCACACCCACTACGACGCCCAGGTGTTCTGGGACCCGGCACTCACCCCGTCGTCCTGGCACGGCGTCACCAGCGTCGTGGCCGGGAACTGCGGCTTCACCATCGCCCCGTGCCGACCGGAGCACCGCGAACTGATCGGCAAGACCCTCCAGAACGTCGAGGACATGAACCTCGCGACGCTCCAGGCCGGGATCCCCTGGGAGTTCGAGACGTTCCCCGAGTACCTCGACACCGTCGCCCGGCACGGCACGGTCCTCAACTACGGCGCTTACGTCGGCCACACCGCGCTGCGGCTCTACGTCATGGGCGACGAGGGCTACGAGCGGGAGGCCACCGACGCCGAGCTCGACGCGATGGCCGCCGTGGTGCGCGAAGCCCTGCTCGCCGGCGCGGTCGGCTTCGCCACCACCTCTGCGCCCACCCACAACGGCGAGGGTGGGCGACCGGTGCCGTCTCGCCTCGCCGACATCCGCGAGATGGAAGCCCTGGTCCGGCCGCTGCGCGAGCTGGGCAAGGGTGTCGGCGCGTTCACGCCCGGCGAGCGGGTGAAGCACCCCGAGGTCTACGAGCTCCAGAAGCGTATCGGCCGGCCCTTCACCTGGACCGCGCTGCTCACGCGCCACGGCACGACGTTCGCGCAGGACATGGCCGCCTACACCGCGCGCCAGCAGGCCGAGGGCGCCGAGGTCTACCCCCAGATCACGTGCCGGCCGCTCACCTTCCAGATGAACCTGCGCGACCCGTTCACGTTCAACACGAACCCGATGTGGCAAGCACTCATGGACCGCCCCGTCGAGGAGCGGCTGGCCGCCTACCGGGACCCGGAATGGCGGCGCCACGCCCAGGAGGAGCTCGACACCGCGCGGATGTTCCGTCCGAAGTGGTCGTCGATGCGCATCGAGGAGGCCCGCGACCCCAGCCTCGAAGGCCGGACCGTGGGGGACATCGCGGCGGAGCGTGGGATTGCGCCGCTCGACGCGATGATCGAGATCTCGATCGCCGAGGATCTCGAGACCCGCTTCCGCGACACGATCGCCAACGACGACGACGACGTGATCGCCGACCTGCTGGTCCAGGACGGTCTCGTGCTCGGCCTCTCCGACGCCGGAGCCCACGTCGGCCAGCTGTGCGACGCCTGCCTGCCCACCGACCTGCTCGGCAACTGGGTGCGCGAGCGCGAGGTGCTCACCCTCGAACGAGCGGTCCACAAGCTCACCGGCGAGCCCGCCCGCATCTACGGCTTCGCCGGGCGCGGCGCGATCGCCGAGGGCGCCTGCGCCGACGTCACCGTGTTCGACCCCGACACCGTCGCCCCCGGACCGGTGCGCCGGGTCCGGGACTTCCCCGCCGACGGCGCACGCCTCGTGGCCGACGCCCCCAGCGGCATGCGCCACGTCCTCGTCAACGGCACCCCGATCCGGGTCGACGGCGCCCCCGACCCCGATGCCGTGGCCACCCGGCCGGGGGTCGTCCTCCGGTAGGCACCACCGCCCAGGAGCCCAGGCGATACCGTCTGGACCCACCACCGAGGAGCCCATCATGACCACGACTGCCGACGGCCGGACCGGGAACTGGGGACGCTGGGGCGACGACGACGAGCGCGGCGCGCTCAACCTCATCACCCCTGCGGCCGTGCTCGGCGCCGCGCAGGTCTGCCGGACCGGGAAGGTGTACAACCTCGGCCTGCCGGTGGCCCGCGCCGGGACGCCGGTGCTCCCACACCGCGGGGTGCCCCAGCGGCTCACGCTCACCAGCCAGACCGACGCGGGGATGCACGCGGCGTACGGCGCCAACCCGGGTGTCGGCGCCAACGAGGACGTCCTGGTGATCGCAGCGCACAACGGCACCCACATGGACGCGCTGTGCCACGTCTTCGCCGACGAGACGTTCTACAACGGTCGTTCGGCCCATGGGTTCACCTCGCACGACGGCGCACCGTTCTGCGGCATCGAGAAGACCGGAGGGTTCGCCGGTCGCGCGGTGCTCCTCGACGTTGCGCGCACCAAGGGGGTCGACTGGCTCGAGCCCGGATACAACGTCACCGCGGACGACCTGGAGGAGGCTCGCGTCGCAGCCGGCGTGACCCTCGGTAGCGGTGACATCCTCCTCGTCCGGACCGGCTGGCTCGACCTCTTCGCCGACGCCACCGCGCGCTTCGAAGAGCCCCCCTTCCTGCAGCCGGGCCTCGGTGCCACCACGGTCGAGTACGTCGCCGACCACGACCTCGCCGTGGTGGGCGCCGACAACGCGGCCGTCGAGGTCATCCCCTTCGACGGTGAGTTCTTGTCGTTGCACATCGAACTGCTGGTGAAGCGGGGTATCACCTTGCTCGAGCACCTGGTGCTCACTCCCCTGGCCCAAGACGGCGTGACCGAGTGCCTGCTCGTCGTCGCCCCGTTGCTCGTCACCGGCGGCACCGGCAGCCCGGTCAACCCGATCGCCATCGCCTGATGCCCCGAACCCCGGAGGGTCCCGTGTCCGATCCCGACGCTGCCACTGCTGCGCGCAAGGGCGTCAAGATCTTCCGCGCCGCCGACGCGGTCGAGCTCCACCGGACCGACTTCATGGACCCTCCGACGATGTCGGACGCAGCCCGGGCGGGCCTCGGCGAGGTGATCGCCGCCGGCGCAGCCGCCGGCGCCGACGTGCGGGTGTTGCACCGATCCACCCCCGACACCGGCGGGTTCAGCCTCGTGCACTGCTGGTTCAAAGCGGAGTACCCCCTCCCCCGGCACTCCCACGACGCCGACTGCATGTACTACGTGATCTCGGGTGAAGCCCACATGGGCAACCAGTGCCTGCGCGCCGGGGACAGCTTCTTCGTCCCCGCCGGCGCACCGTACGGGTACACGCCGGGACCCGAAGGTGTCGAGATCCTCGAGATCCGCAAGGACTGCGACCGCTTCGACATGCAGATCCCCGACGTCGGTGAGGCGCGCTGGCGGGCCATGGCCGAGACCAGCGCCACCCACCGCGACGAGTGGACTGCGCAGCAGGTCAGCCCGACCACTGCCCAGCACCGGGGTCTCGACCCGTCGGCCCCGGCGTAGCCCGAGCCCGTGCGGAGCCCCGGCACCCGGAGCCGCGGATGACGGCCAACCACGCCGAGCTCTTCGCGGCGCTCGTCGCGTCGGCGGAGGACGCGATCGTCACGACCACCCTGGACGCGACGATCACCACCTGGAACGCGGCGGCCACCCGCATCTACGGGCACTCGGTCGACGCGATGATCGGGCGGCCGCTCGCCGCGATCACCGCACCGGAGCAGACCGAGGAGCTCGCCGAGACCGTGGCCCTCCTCGCCGGGGGCACCCGGGTCGAGTCCTTCGACCTGCGTCGGGTGCACGAGGACGGTCGGGTGATCGACGTGTCGGTCACCGCCTCTCCGATCCTCGGCCCCGACGGTGATCCCGTGGGCATCTCCTGGATCGAGCGCGACGTCACCGGTCGCCGCCACGTCGAGCGCATGATCAGCCACCTCGCGTTCCACGACCCGCTCACGGGCCTGGCCAACCGCACGCTCCTGCGGGACCGGCTCCAGCACTCGCTCGAGCGCACCCGCCGCACCGGGGAGCTCGTGGCCGTGATCTACCTCGACCTCGACGACTTCAAGCGGGTCAACGACCGTCTCGGCCATCCGGCGGGTGACCGGCTGCTCCAGCTCGTCGCTACCCGCCTCCAGGGACTCCTCCGCCCCGAGGACACCCTCGCCCGGATCGGGGGCGACGAGTTCGTCGTGGTGTCCGAGCGGGTGCCCTCGATCGAGACCGGCCTGACCATCGCCGGGCGGCTCCAGGACGCGCTCACGCCGCCGTTCGAGTTCGACGACGCGCGCGCGCACGTAACCGCGAGCATCGGGGTCGCGGTGGGCGACGCCAGCACCGATGCCGACCATCTGCTGGCGCACGCCGACCGAGCCATGTACTCGGCCAAGGCCGGCGGCGGCGCGCGGGTCGCCACGTTCGTCGCGCCCACGGCCTGAAGCGCCACGCGCGC
>JBJSXO010000306.1:0-3224 GCA_046086425.1 Actinomycetota bacterium
GGGGGGGGGGGGGGGGGGGGGGGGGGGGGGGAAAGGAGAGGTAAGGATCATAGTTACATGCGCGAGGGCAAGAAGTCGAGGGTCGCATAGTCATCGAAGAACACGTAGCACCCGAGCAGGCAGCGGGTGAGGAGCACCCGGTAGGTGTGCTTCACGAGCTTGGTGAACTCGGCCGGGTCCCTGCGGGCGGCCCGCTTCACGACCGAGTCGTGCGAGAACTCGGGCTGGCCGACCCAGCCATCGCGTGAGCGGTAGACGAGATCACGCCCGAAGATCACGCCCGCGTAGTCGTACTCGAAGCCCTGGGCGGTGTAGACGCAGCCGACCTGGTCGATGCCGCCCGGGTCGGTCGCCCAGTAGCTCGCCTTCGGGATGCCGGGGGCGAGGCGACGGCTCTCGGGCTTGGCGTTCCACGGCATCGACCACCCGCCGACCTTCACGTCGTTGACGAGCGTGCCGTCGGCGTTGGCATCCGACCACTTCCAACAGAAGCCGGCCGCGAGCCGGGCCGTGAAGCCCTCGGCGCCCTTGCTGCGGATCATGGCGTCGAGCTCCTCGACCGCATCGACGACCTGGAAGTCGAACTCCTCGGCCGTGTTCCACATGACGTCGGGGGTGCGGTCGATCTCGAGGGTGTTGGCCACCCAGCGGACGTAGGAGTCGGAACCGCCGCAGCGGAACTGGGTCTCGAGCTCGAACTCGTGCAGGCGGGCACCCTGCTCGGTCGCCGTCTCCTGGATGATCGTGGAGCTCCCGATCTCGCCCGGGCGCACCACCTGCAGGTCGTCGATGAAGAACACCGACACCTTCGCCGACGACACCAACTCGGCGATCTGGCTCCGGTCGGAGCGGTTCGCGGCCTTCGTGAAACGGTTGTTGCTCGTCTCGCGGATGCGGTGTGACTCGTCGCAGATCAGCACGTCGAACGCCTCGGGCTCGGCGTTCCCGAAGCTGTTGAAGTACTTGAACAGGGCCGACGCCCGGTTGCCGACCCGCTTGCGGAGCGCCTCGGTGAACGCCTTCGACCCGGTGGCGTGGTGGACGACGAGGCCCTGACGGGCGAGCTCGGCGACGAGGTTCACGGCGAGCACCGACTTCCCGGTGCCCGGCCCGCCCTTCACCAGGATCACGCTCGGCTCGGCCGCGAGTTGGCGGGTGCGCACCTTCGAGAGCACCGCGTTGAACGCCACCTGCTGGTCGTCGAGCAGCACGAACATCGGGTCGTTGCCGATCATGCGGGCGACGTGATCGAGCAGGCGCTTGTGCGGCCGGTACCCGCCCCGCAGCACCGTCTCCAGCACCTCGTGGCCGCCACCCCGGCCGAGGTTGCCGTCGAGGAACCCGACGAGGTCGTCGACCTGCTCGCCCGTGAACACCGGGGAGCGCTGCACCAGAGCCGCAAACTTGGGGTCGGCGAGGTGCTCGGCGCCGGCCGCGCGCATGTTGTGCAGGAAGGCGCACGACTTCAGGGCGACGGCACCCTCGGAGAACGCCGAGTGGACGTCGAGGAGGTAGCGCTCGTAGTTGCCCACCTGGGCCGACGGGTGCAGCACGTCGCGCGTGCCGCCACCGACGAACGTGGAGACGCAGTCGTCCACCCACGACGGACCGGCCTGCTCCCACTGCTTCAACTCGACGATGACCGCCTCCGGCGAGCCGGCATCGTCGGTGCCGGTCACCATGCAGTCGAGGCGGCGTGAGGAGAGCGGCAGTTGGAGCTCGACGATGATGCCGTTGTCGGTCAGATCGCCCATCCGCACGACGTCGGCCATCGCCCGTAGCGAGTTGCGCCACGACTGCACCTCCGACTGGCCCGGCTGGTAGCGGAAGTAGCGCTCGAAGCCCTCGGAGACCTTCTCGGCGATCCGGTTGTGCGTCGAGTCCTCGAGGAAGTCGAGTGTCGAGCCGCTGTAGAGGTGCATCCCGCCCCCGGTGTGCTGGTGTGACGACGACCGTAGTCGGCCCGGTCGGGCGCGCGAGGTGGCAGGTAGATTCCGCCGAGCGGGCGTCGGGCACGGGAGGGATTGTGGTGAGCAATGGGCCGATGAACCTCGGGCGCTTGGAGTATCGATCCCCTCGCGAGGTATGGCCCGACGAGGCGCGCGATTTCACCCCGTGGCTCTTCGACAACTCGGACGCACTAGCCGACGCCATCGGGATCGAGATCCTGATCGAGCAGCGAGAACACTCAGTCGGCCCGTTCTTCCTCGACCTCTTCGGCGAAGATCAGACCCACGGATGCCCGCTGATCATCGAGAACCAGCTCTCGCAAACGGATCACCGACACCTCGGGCAACTCCTCACCTATGCGGCGGGAACCGACGCCAAGACCATCGTGTGGATCGCCCCGACATTTCGGGACGAGCACCGCCAGGCGCTCGACTTCCTGAATCACATCTCGGGTTCAGAAGCGAGGTTCTTCGGCGTCGAGCTCAAGGTCGCCGTGATCGGGGATTCAGAACCAGCACCGGTGTTCACCGTCGCGGCACAGCCGAGCGACTGGCGGATCGCGGTCCGATCCCAGCGCGACGCGGCAATTGGGCTGTCGGCGCGACGGCAGTTGTATCTGCAGTTCTGGACTGCGTACTTCGAGCACCTGATGGCCGTCGACGTAGGAATGGCTAGGGGACGAACGCCTCAGGCGCGGACCAATCAGCATCTCGGGAGCATGCGGAGGGGCATCGGACTTGGCGCCGCGTTCTTCAGCGGGGAGAGATTCTCGTGCCATGTGTACATCGACGCAGGGGATGTGTCGGTGAACGAGCGTATTTTCGAGTCGCTACGGGAGCGACGCGCCGAGATCGAGAGCGAGATTGGCGAGGCTCTTCAGTGGGAGGCGCTGCCGACTCGGCGGGCCTGCCGGATCGGGGCAGTTCGAATCGGGTCAGCGGAGGATGTCAGCCAGCGCAATGATTTGATCGAGTGGCTGACTCGCCAGCACGCCGCATTCCAGAGGGCCTTCGTTCCGATTGTCAGTGGGCTCGATTCATCGCTCTGGGCTCTCGATGAAGACGAGTTCGAGACCGAGGACGAATTCTTTGAGGAAGACAGCGCATAGCGGGTCCTCTGATTCCCTGAGCGGGCCAGACCCCTGCGCGTTGAGCGTGTCCGCCCTTGGTCGTAGGCTGTCGTCTGTGACCGGAGAACTCAGGGACCCCGACGTGAAGAAGGGCGGATCGTCGGAGATTCTGACGATCGGACACTCGAACCACTCGGCTGATGTG
>JBJSXO010000307.1:0-10593 GCA_046086425.1 Actinomycetota bacterium
GGTCACGCCGGCGCAGTACCCCAACTACGCGGCGCTCCGCGGCGACAGCAGTGACAACCTCCCGGGCGTCCCGGGCATCGGCGAGAAGACCGCGGCGAAGCTGATCAACACCTACGGCACGGTCGAGGAGATCCTCGCCCATCTCGACGAGCTGCCGCCGAAGCAGCGGGAGAACCTGGGCGCCATGGCCGAGCGCGTCCTGCTCAACCGCGAGATGTCGGTCTTGCGCCGGGACTGCGACGTCGGTGACCTCGCCGACGATCTCCGCCAGGGCGCGTTCGACCGCGAGCAGGTGCGCGTCCTCTTCGACCAACTCGAGTTCCGGACTCTGTTCCCCCGACTGATGGATGCCGTCGGTGGTGCCGCAGCGCCGGAGGAGACCTTCGCGGAGACGATCGACGTCGAGGTCGTTGCGCTGCGTGACGAAGCGAGCGCCATCGCCCGGCTCGACGCGCTCCGCGAGGTGGCGGCGGAGTTCGCCGTCGACGCCCGCTGGACCGGTGCGCCCGGTCGCTCTGCCGTCGACGGACTCGCCCTGGCCGATCGCGCGGGTGACGTGAGATACCTGCCGGCCGAAGTGCTCGCGGCCCCGGCCGTACGGGCCGCACTGGGTGCGCTGTTCGCCGACGGTGGCCCGGCCCTGACCGGGTACCGGACCAAGGACTGGATGCGGGCCCTGCACCTCGACGTCCGCACGCTGCACCGGGACGTTGCAGTGATGGCGTACCTGCTCGACCCGGCCGAGGGGAAGTACCTCCTCGAGGATCTCTCCTTGCGGTACCTGTCGCTCGAGGTCACCTCGCCCGACGCGCAGGCCGGCCAGCTCGACTTCGGGGGCGAGAACGCTGCCACCGACACCGGGCGCCGCGCTGCGGCCCTGCTCCCGCTGGCCGACGTGCTCGCCGAGGCCCTCGGCGCCCGTGAGCTGTCCGACCTCTACGAGCGCTTCGAGCGGCCGTTGGTGCGGGTGCTGGCCAAGATGGAGCAGGCCGGCATCCGGGTCGACCGCGTGTTCCTCGACGAGATGCGCGCGCAGCTCGCCACCGAGTGCGACGACCTGGTCCGGCGCATCCACGCCCACGCGGGGAAGGAGTTCAACGTGAACTCCACGCCCCAGCTCCGCACGGTGCTCTTCGACGACCTCGGCCTGACCCCGGTGAAGAAGACGAAGACCGGTCCGTCCACCGACGCCGACTCGCTTCAGAAGATGATGGACGACCACCCGATCGTGGCCGACCTGCTCCGCTACCGGGAGGTGGAGAAGCTGCGCGGCACCTACGCCGACGCGCTTCCCCCGCTGATCGATGCCGACGGCCGCGTCCGCGCCACGTTCAAGCAGACCGACACCACCACGGGTCGCATCTCCTCCGAGAGCCCGAACCTCCAGAACGTGCCCGTCCGCACGGCCGACGGTCGGGAGTTCCGCCGGGTGTTCGTTGCCGACGACGGGTGGGGCTTGCTCACCGCCGACTACTCGCAGATCGAGCTGCGGGTGCTTGCGCATCTGGCCGAGGACCCCGGTCTGATCGACGCGTTCGACCGTGGTGTCGACATCCATACCGTGACCGCGGCCAAGGTCTTCGGCGTGTCGGAGGCCGAGGTCGACGGCGGGCAGCGCCGCTTCGCCAAGGTCGTCAATTACGGACTCGCGTACGGCATGGAGGCGTACGGGCTGGGGCAGCGTCTCGACATCCCCACCGACGAGGCGCGGGCGATCCTCGACAGCTACTTCGCTGGATTCCCGAAGGTACGCGACTTCATGGACGCGACCATCGAGGAGGCGAAGCAGCGCGGCTACACCACGACGATCTTCGGTCGTCGCCGCCTGATCAACGAGCTTGCGTCGGACAACTTCCGCATCCGCCAGATGGGGGAGCGCATGGCGCAGAACGCGCCGGTGCAAGGCAGCGCCGCGGACATCTTCAAGCTGGCGATGATCGACGTCGACCGCGCCCTCGACGCTGCGGGCTTGCAGACGCGGATGCTGCTCACGGTCCACGACGAGCTCGTCTTCGAAGTTCCACTCGACGAGCGTGCGGCGGCCGAGCCTCTGATCCGCAACACCATGGAGTCGGTGTGCGAGTTGCGGGTGCCGCTGGCCGTCGACGTCGGCTTCGGGCCGAACTGGGCCGAAGCGAAGTAGCCGGCGAACCGAGGCATGGGGCGGATGGGCGTCCCCGTAACGTGCGCGCCATGACATCCTCGGCGAGCGGCCCGAGTGGGGCGTGGTTCAACCCGCTGGCTGCGTTCCTCGGCCCGGCGTACCTCCGCAACGCGTTCACCAAGGGGACCGAGCAGGAGGCCGACTTCGTGGTCGAGGCACTGGGGCTGGCACCGGGCGCTCGGGTTCTCGACGTGGGGTGCGGGCCCGGACGCCATGCGCTGGCGCTCGCCCGCCGGGGCATGGACGTGCTCGGGGTGGACCTCGCCCCCGAGTTCGTGACGCTCGCCACGGACGCAGCTGCGGCCGAGGGGCTCTCGGCGCGCTTCACGGTGCTCGACGTGCGGGACCTCGATCTTGCAGGGTCCTTCGACGCTGCGATCTGCCTCTGCCAAGGTGGGTTCGGCCTGCTCGGCGGTGTCGACGAGGGGGAGGTGTTCGGCCGGATCGCCACCGCGGTGCGGTCGGGAGGTGGCCTCGTGGTCTCCGCGTTCCACGCGCCGTTCGCGCTCCGTCACCTCGAGGCCGGGGAGACCTACGACCCGGGGACGGGAGTTCTCCATGAGGTTGCGACCCTGCGCAACGAGGCGGGGCAGGAGCGCCCCTTCGACTTGTGGACCACCTGCTTCACCGCACGCGAGCTCGCGCTGCTCGCAGCGGCGCACGACGTCGAGGTGACCGGGATCTACGGGGTGACGCCGGGGGCCTACCGCGCGGGAGCGCCGACGCTCGACGACCCGGAGCTGGTGCTGGTAGGACGCCGTCCCTGAACAGGGACTAGCCTCTCTCCGCGGCCCTCGCCGAGGGCTGTGTCCTTCGCGTGTGCGAGCCGGGCATCCGCTGGTCCCCCGGGGCTGCGGGTCGGACCGGACTGATCGGCACCCAGCCGGTGAGCGCAGGGACGACCGTATCCCAAGGAGTCAAGTTGTCGGATCAGGACGTGGCGGCCGCGGAGGCGACCGCCCCCGAGGCCACGAACCCGATCGACCCGCCGGACGGCGCAACGCCGACCGGATCCACCACCCTCGACGCCGAACTCGAGGCGATCGACGAGGCGGTGGTCGCCCTCGACGACCTCGGTGGTCAGTCCTTCTCGGATGCGGTC
Organism: Actinomycetota bacterium; assembly: GCA_046086425.1. Classification (GTDB taxonomy): domain Bacteria; phylum Actinomycetota; class Acidimicrobiia; order IMCC26256; family PALSA-555; genus CAIUKV01. The sequence continues at coordinate 3,267 of JBJSXO010000307.1, forward strand.
GACGCCACCATCGTCGAGTTCGACGACGGTGACATCGTCAAGGGCGTCGTGGTCAAGATCGACAACGACGAGGTCCTGCTCGACATCGGCTACAAGTCCGAGGGGGTCATCCCCTCGCGTGAGCTCTCGATCCGCAACGACGTCGACCCCAACGAGGTGGTCACCCTCGACGACGAGATCGAGGCCCTCGTCCTCACCAAGGAGGACAAGGACGGTCGTCTCGTCCTCTCCAAGAAGCGCGCCCAGTACGAGCGGGCTTGGGGCACGATCGAGGAGCTGAAGGAGAAGGAGGAGGTCGTTTCCGGACCCGTCATCGAGGTGGTCAAGGGCGGCCTGATCCTCGATATCGGCCTCCGTGGGTTCCTTCCCGCCTCCCTGGTCGATCTCCGTCGTGTGCGTGACCTCGCCCCGTTCGTGGGCCGCACCCTCGAGTGCAAGATCATCGAGCTGGACCGGAACCGCAACAACGTGGTGCTGAGCCGACGCGCCTACCTCGAGGAGACCCAGCGCGAGCAGCGCGACGAGTTCCTCACCAACCTCAAGCCGGGCGAGGTCCGGTCGGGGGTGGTGAGCTCGGTGGTCAACTTCGGTGCCTTCGTGGACCTCGGCGGGATGGACGGCCTCGTCCACGTGTCCGAGCTGTCGTGGAAGCACGTCGAGCACCCGAGCCAGGTCGTCCAGGTCGGCGACGAGGTGACCGTCCAGGTCCTCGACGTGGACCTCACCCGCGAGCGCATCTCCCTGTCGCTCAAGGCCACTCAGCAGGACCCGTGGCAGGAGTTCGCCGACAGCCACGAGGTCGACCAGCTGGTCTACGGCCGGGTCACCAAGCTCGTCCCGTTCGGGTCGTTCGTGCAGGTGGGCGACGGGATCGAGGGTCTGGTCCACATCTCCGAGATGGCGGCCCAGCACGTCGAGGCACCCGAGCAGGTGGTGACCCCGGGCGAGGAGCTCTGGGTCAAGATCATCGACATCGACCTCGACCGCCGCCGGATCTCGCTGTCGATCAAGCAGGCGGCCGAGGGCGGCGAGGTTGCGGCGGAGTACCGCGACCAGTTCGGTGAGCACGCCTACGACGCCGAGGGCAACTACATCGGTGCTGAGGTGGAGCCCGAGGCCCCGGCTGCCGAGGGAGACGCAGAGGTCGCGGACACGCCGGATGCCGCCAAAGCAGCCGATGCCGCCGAAGCACCGGAGGCCGCCGAGGCCACCGAGGCCGCCGAGGCCTGATCCTCCCACGGGGCCATGCAGGGTCCCGGAGGAACGCGCTCAAGATCCCGCCCGGGCGGGCCGACGAATCCAGTGAGGACCGCCACCCGGCGGCACTGATTCGAGGAGCGCAACCGTGGGCAACCGCCGGACCTTGCTCGGCGCCGCCGCCGTCCTGCTGGCCGTCGTGGCCGGGCTGGGGGTCTACTCCTACGCCGCCAAGGCCGAGGATCGGGCGCAGCGCCAGGTCCAGACGGTGCAGGCCTTCGTCGCGGTCCGGGACATCCCCAAGGGCACGACCGGCGCGGACGCACTCGCCCAGGGGATGGTCCAGGCGTCCCGGACCCTGCGAGGCTCGGTCCCCCCGGCTGCCGTGACCGATTCGCGCACGCTGGCCGGCAAGGTCGCCGCAGCGACGATCCAGGCTCGCCAGTTCGTGACCGACGCCTCCTTCGTGGCCCCGTCGGAGGCCGGGGGCGGCACGCTCGCCGCAGCGATCGGGGGTAAGGAGCTCGTCGCCGTCACGGTCAGTTTCGATGCGGCCCGGGCCGTGGCCAACCAGATCGCTCCGGGGGACCGCGTCGACCTGATCGCCGGCAGCGACCAGAGCCGGTACCTCTACCGCGGCGTGAAGGTGCTCTCGATCGGGCAGGAGACCGCCGCCACGGCCGGCGGGGGGAACGGTCAGCCCTCGGAGAACGCCTCGGCCACCGGCCTCATCACCTTCGAGGTCACGCCCGAGCAGGCGCTCGCGATCGTGAACGCCTCCCGGGACGGGGGCATCTATCTCACCCTGCAGTCGCTGAGTGCGGCCGACGCCACCACAGCCGCCGCCACGGGCACGGGGCGCTAGGGCGATGACGACCATCGATCTCGCCGGTCCCGACGTGAGCCTCCAGGGCGACGCGCCGGTCGCGCGTCTGAGGCACCCGGGAGCGTTCCCGGATCGCTACGCGGTCGCCGTCGTGGAGCCGGATGCCGGGCTGCGGGCGTTGCTGGCCACCCAGGTGCCGGAGGCCCGGGAGTTCGGGTCGGTCGACGACCTGGCGGCTGCGCTGCCCGCAGGGCGGCCCGTCGTCGCCGTCTTCGGGCCGGGCATGGCGAACTCGCCCGGGTTCGAGCAGGCCCACCGGCTGGTGACGACCTGCCCGGAGGTGGGAGCGGTCTTCGTGGCCCACGCCCTGACCACCGAGCTGCTCCAGCACGCCTTGCGCAGCGGTGCGCGCGACGCCGTGGAGATCGACGCAGCGGGCGACGCCCTTGCGGGTGCAGTCGTCCGGGTCGGCGAGGACCTGGTCCGCCGTCCGCGAGGCGGCGCCGGCCAGCCGGTGCCGCAGCCCGGCCCGGGTGCCCACGCCGCGCCCGGCCGGCTGGTCGCGGTCTTCTCGACCAACGGCGGGGTGGGGAAGTCGACCTTGGCGACCAACGTCGCCACGGCCATGGCTCGCAAGGTCGAGAGCCCGGTGGCACTGATGGACGCCGATCTCCAGTTCGGCGACATCTCGGTGATGCTCGGACTGCCGCCGGAGCACACGGTGCTCGACGCCGCAGCGGTGGCGGCCAGCGCCGAGCCGGAGCTCATGCGGAACCTGGTGACGCGCGCCGACTCCGGGCTCATGGTGCTCCCGGCCCCGAACGAGCCGAGCCTGTCGACCGGCATCGCCCCCGAGGACATGACTGCGGTATGCGGTGCGCTCCAGGGGATCAGCAGCTTCGTCGTGGTGGACGTGCCGACGAGCTTCGACGACACCACGCTCGCCGTGCTCGACGAGGCGGACGACGTGCTCCTCGTGGCCACCATGGACATCCCGAGCATCAAGAACCTCAAGATCGGGATGCAGGCCCTCGATCTCATGGCCATCGCCGGACCGAAGCTGCGCCTCGTGCTCAACCGGGCCACGACCCAGGTCAAGCTCGACGTGCGCGAGGTGGAGCAGGTCCTGGGTCTGCGCGCCGCGTTCCCGGTTCCCTACGACGTCGCGGTGCCGCTGTCGATCAACGCGGGTATCCCGGTCGTAGTGCATGACCGCAAGTCGGCGGCGGCCCGCGCGTTCGAGCACATCGCCGAGTCGTTGGTGGCTCCGGCCGTGGCGACCGGAGCCACCAAGCGCAAGTCCAAGAAGTCGAGCCGGTAGTCCGCGGCGCGACCCGATCCGAGCCAGGAGCACACGACGATGACCACGCAGGCGCAGCCGACCCGTTGGGCGGACCGGCCGCGTGCGAACGCGGGGACGTCCCAGCGCATTGCCGCCTTGGAGGAGCTTCGCCGGCGGATCCACCAGGGCGTGATCTCCGACCTCGGCGCCGTGCTCTACGACCAGCAGGTCTCGGAGCCCGAGCTGCGCCGCCAGGTCGAGGACCAGCTGCGCAGGGCGCTCGACCAGGAGCGACTCGCACTGACTGCGCCGGAACGTCAGGGTGTCGTCCAGTCGGTGTTCGACGACGTGCTCGGCTACGGGCCGATCGACGTGCTCCTGAGAGATCCCTCCGTCGACGAGGTCATGGTCAACGGCCCGGAGAAGGTCTACGTCGAGCGCCAGGGGAAGATCGTCCTCACCGACGTCCGGTTCGTCGACGAGAACCACCTCCGCCGGATCATCGACAAGATCGTGAGCCAGGTGGGCCGCCGCATCGACGAGGCGACGCCGATGGTCGACGCCCGGCTTCCTGACGGCTCGCGGGTCAACGTGATGATCCATCCACTCGCGATCGACGGTCCGTTCATGACGATCCGACGGTTTTCCGCCGAGCCCTTCCGGGTGCAGGACCTCGTCGGCATGGGCACGATCAGCGCGCAGGTGGCGACGTTCATCGAGGCGTGCGTGCGCGGCCGCCTGAACGTCGTGGTCAGCGGGGGCACCGGTACGGGAAAGACGACGATGCTCAACGTGCTCTCGTCGTTCATCCCTTCCGACGAGCGCATCGTGACCATCGAGGACGCCAAGGAGCTGCAGCTCCAACAGCCGCACGTCCTGTGCTGCGAGGCGCGTCCCCCCAACATCGAGGGCAAGGGTGAGGTCAAGATCCGCGACCTGGTGCGGAACTCCTTGCGTATGCGGCCGGACCGAATCGTCGTCGGGGAGGTGCGCGGGCCCGAGGCCCTCGACATGCTCCAGGCGATGAACACCGGTCACGACGGGTCGCTCACGACGGTCCACTCGAATGCACCGCGTGACACGCTCTCGCGCATCGAGACCATGGCCCTGATGGCCGGGATGGACCTTCCGGTGCGGGTGATTCGCGAGCAGATGTCGTCGGCGCTCGATCTGATCGTCCACCTGTCCCGTCTCCGTGACGGGACCCGGCGGGTCACCCACGTGAGCGAGGTCATGGGAATGGAGGGGGACGTCGTGGTCCTCCAGGACCTGTACCTGTTCGACTACGGGATGGGGATGGACGCCGACGGCCGCTTCCTCGGCCAGCTCAAGCCCACCGGCATCCGCCCGCACTGCAGCGAGCGGCTGGCCAACCACGGGATCACCCTCGACGCCGCCCTGTTCTCGGGCGACGGATTCCAACGCCGCGCTGCGGCTCGGCGGTGACGACGATGAGCCTTCTCCCGGTGGTCGCCGCCGCGCTGACGGCCGGCGCGGTGTTCCTGTTCGTCACGGCCCTGCGAGCGGGGGGGAGCCGTCCTAACGGCGCCCTCGAGCAGCGGCTCCAGGGCTTCATGGGCGTCGGGTCGGACGGGCCGCGGGGGGCGCAAGCCGGCCCGTCCGACTCCGGCTTGGTGCAGGACGTGGTCACCCTGACCGGTCGCATGGCGGACCGAATGGGTGTGCTCGGGCGCGTCGAGGACGAGCTCGAGCAGGCGGACCTGCCGCTGCGGCCGGCCGAGGCGCTCTGCGCCTACGTGGCCGCCGTGACCCTCGCCGTCGCCCTGACGGTCGTCGCCGCCGGGCCGGTCATCGCGTCGGGCGTCGGTCTGCTGGTTGCGATCGTTCCCGTGCTCTACCTCCGGGTGCGCCGTACCCGCCGGTTGCGCCGGTTCGAGACCCAGCTGCCCGACGTCCTCAACCTCCTAGCCGGGTCGATGCGGGCAGGGTTCTCCTTCGCCCAGGGGCTCGAGGCCGTCGCCGACGAGGCGAGCGAGCCCGCCAAGCGCGAGCTGCAGCGGGTCTGCACCGAGAGCCGGCTCGGTCGTCCGATCGAGGACGCGCTCGAGGACGCTGCGACGCGCATGCACAGCGTCGACCTGTCGTGGGCCGTCATGGCCATCCGCATCCAGCGGGAGGTGGGGGGCAACCTCGCCGAACTGCTCGACACCGTCGCCACCACGATGACCGAGCGGGAGCGGCTCCGACACGAGGTGCTGGCGCTGACTGCCGAGGGCCGCATGTCGACCTGGGTGCTCGGTCTGTTCCCGCCGATCTTCGCCGTGATCCTCTACGTGATCCAGCCCGACTACATGACCACCCTGTTCCACAACGCGCTCGGGGTGCTCGCCGTCATCGTGTCGGCGGTCATGGCCGGATTCGGGTTCCTGTGGCTCCGCAAGATCATGGCGATCGAGGTGTGACGTGACGATGCCCGCACTGATCGGTCTGCTCGTCACGGTGGCGGTGCTCGTCGCCGGGTACCTCGCGGTGACGGGGTTCTCGGAACGCCACACGGTGCGCGAGTCGCTTCGCCGTCTTGACGGCTACCAGATCCAGGACCTGCGAGACCAGGAGATGCTGGCGCCGATCAGCGAGCGGGTGCTCTCGCCGATGGTGGGGGGCTTGACGTCGGTCGCGTGGCGGCTCTCTCCGCGGGGCTATCGCAAGCGCATCGCCCACAAGCTCGTGCTCGGTGGGAACCCGGGCGATCTCACCGTGGACCAGGTCCTTGTGCTCAAGCTGCTGGGTCTCGTCTCGGGGATCCTCTGGCTGCCGCTGGTGTTCGGCGTGCTGCACGTCACCGGCGGCCTCGGTCTGGTCGCAGTCGCCCTGCTGTGGCTCGGGTCGTTTCTGCTCCCCGACGCCGTCCTCGCGCGCGCCATCGAGGACCGCAGGCATCAGATCGCAGTCCAGTTGCCCGACATCCTCGACCTGCTCGTGATCTCGGTGGAGGCCGGTCTCGGATTCGAGCAGGCGCTCGAGCGCACCACCGCAGCGGTGCCGGGCCCGCTGTCCGACGAGTTCCGCCGGATGCTGCGTGAGACCCGCATCGGCTCGACTCGGGCCGAGGCGCTGCGGGCCGTGGACGAGCGGTGCGAGGTTCCCGAGCTGCGCACCTTCATCATGGCCATGCTCCAGGCCGACACCTTCGGCGTATCGGTGTCGAGGCTGCTGCGCACCCACGCCGACGAGATGCGCGTGCGCCGCCGCCTCCGGGCACAGACCCAGGCGCAGAAGGCGCCGGTGAAGATGCTCTTCCCGCTCGTCTTCTGCATCTTCCCAGCGATCTTCGTGGTCATCCTCGGACCCGCGATGATCCAGCTCGCCGGCGCGTTCCGGGTCATGTAGTGACCGCCGTCCTGACGCCGCCGCGTGCAGGGCGTGCGGCCAGCACCCCGAGCATCCCCGGTGGCGAAGTCCCGGCAGCCGGCGGGTCCCGGCGTCGGGTGCCGCGCCTAGACGCGCTGTTCACCGGTGTGTTCGCCCTCTTCGGGTTCGGTGTCGGGCTCCAGGGCCTGTCCGACAACTCGTTCTTCACCCACCTTGCGACCGGGCGGCTCATCCTCGATCGTGGTCTCCCGCGCGCCGACGTCTTCTCGTACACCGCACCGGGGTCGAGGTGGGTGTTGCAGTCCTGGCTCGCCGAGGTGCTCTACGCCGGGTTGGAGCGCTCCGTCGGCGGATTCGGGATTCGCGTCCTCGGCGCGCTCACCGGCGCCGCCATCACCGCGCTGGTGTTCCGGCTCGCGCTGCGACTGACCGGCGACCGCACCCGCGCGGCGCTCCTCTCGGTGGCTGCCCTGGGTGGGCTCTACCTGCTCTGGTCGGAGCGCCCGCTCCTGTTGGGCGTGCTCTTCCTCGTGACCCTCGTGTGGATCGTCGAGGTGCCCGACTGCTGGGTCGGCCGGCACCCGGTGGGCGCGCTGGCGGTGCTGTTCTGGCTGTGGGCCAACGTGCACGGCTCGTTCGCCCTCGGCTTCGTGTACCTGGGCCTGCACCTGGTCGGTCGCGGGCTCGAC
>JBJSXO010000308.1:0-7033 GCA_046086425.1 Actinomycetota bacterium
GGGCAGACGGCGCGCCAGCTCGCGACGGCTCGGGAAGGTCAGGACGACGATCCCCGGGGTCGGACGGGGTGTGCTCACCGGGATCGCAGCGCGGCGACGATCTCGACCTCGACGCACGCGCCGCGCGGGAGCGCGGAGACGCCGAGTGCCGCCCGGGTGTGCCGGCCGGCGTCACCGAAGATCTCCACGAGGACTGCACTCGCCCCGTCGGCAACCGCGGGTTGCTCTACGAAGTCGTCGGCACAGGCCACGAAGACCAAGACCGAGAGAATGCGCTCCAGCGCGTCGAGCGAACCGAGCTCCTCCCGCAGAAGCGAGAGCGCGTTGAGCACGGCCAAACGGGCGCAGTCACGGCCGACTTCGGTCGTCACGTCGCGGCCGAGGACCCCGGTGGCCGGGAACCGACCCTCCGCGTCGCGGGGGAGGCAGCCCGAGGTCCGCGCTACCCCTTCGTGGACGACGACGCCGAGCAGCGGTGCGTGCGGGGCGAACGGCCCGGGGAGCACGATCCCCAGCTCGGTGGCTCGGGTGTCGTAGGACATCGGGTCACCCTACGCGGGGAGCCCGCCCTCCCGGGCGGACCTCCTGCGTGGTGCCAGTGCTCCGGGGGAGAGACTCGAACTCTCAACCTGCCGGTTAACAGCCGGATGCTCTGCCGATTGAGCTACCCCGGACGGAGTCGAGTGATAGTAGCGCTCGGCGTGAACGCCGATCGATGCCGGGCCGCCGTCGACCCCGTGACACTGCGGCGACACCGCGCGCACGCGGCACCCACCACCCGGGACGTGGTGGGGCGGGCAGGGATCGAACCTGCGGCCGAGCGATTATGAGTCGCCTGCTCTCACCACTGAGCTACCGCCCCCGGCGACGACGCTACTTCGTCAGCCGTCACGGCTCGTCGAGGTAGTCACGGAGGCGCTGCGCACGGGTGGGGTGGCGGAGCTTGGCGAGCGTCTTCGACTCGATCTGCCGGATCCGCTCACGGGTGACCCCGAACTCGCGCCCGACCTCCTCGAGCGTGCGGACCTGACCGTCGTCGAGGCCGAAGCGCAGGCGCATCACCTGTTGCTCCCGCGGATTGAGCTCGAGCATGGCCGTCTCGATCTCGTCCTTGAGCCGCTCGCGCTCGGCCGCGGAGTCGGGCGAGATCGCGGTGTCGTCGGCCACGAAGTCACCGAGGAAGGAGTCGTCCTCCTCACCGACCGGGGCCTCCAACGACAACGGCTCGAGTGCGATGCGCTGGATCTCGCGGACACGCTCCGGGCTCAGGTCGACCTTCTCGGCGACCTCGTCGACCGTCGGCTCGCGCCCCAGCTCCTGGAGCATCTGCCGCTGCACCCGCAGCACCTTGTTCATCGTCTCGACCATGTGCACCGGGATCCGGATGGTGCGGGCCTGGTCGGCGATGGCCCGGGTGATCGCCTGACGGATCCACCAGGTCGCGTAGGTGGAGAACTTGAACCCCTTCGTGTGGTCGAACTTCTCGACCGCGCGCATCAGGCCGAGGTTGCCCTCCTGGATCAGGTCGAGCAACGACATACCCCGGTTCACGTAGCGCTTGGCAATCGACACCACGAGGCGGAGGTTGGCCTCGGTGAGCGCACGGCGCGCCATCTCACCGTCGTTGATCCGCCACTCGAGGTTGGCCCGGTGCTCGGGCGTGACGACCGCCGTGCACGCGAGCTCCTGGTCGGCATCGACTCCGGCCTCGATGCGCTGGGCGAGCCACTTCTCCTCGTCGGCGGTGAGGAGCTTCACCCTCCCGATCTCCTTGAGGTACATCCGCACGGGGTCGAACGACTCACCCGCACGTTCGGGCCGGATGTCGGCGGCAGCCCGCTGGGCCCGGGAGGCGGCCACCTTCGCCGCCCGCTCCGAGCGCGCGAGCTCCCCGGGCCGGCTCACCGCCGGGCTCCGCCCGATCTCCGAGCGGGCTCGCCGCCCCGACGCGGGCTCGGTGGCCAGCTCGTCCTCGCGGCGAAGCTCGGCCTCCACCTCGTCGACGAGCTCGATGCCGTTGGCGGCGAGATCGGCATGGATCTTGGCCAACTGCTCGGTGTCGGGCTCGAGGTCCGGGAACTTCGAGTACAGCTCGTGGTAGGTCAGGAACGTGCGCTGGCCGATCTGCGCGAGCAACACCTCCACGACGTTGATCGTCGTCTCGGGCCCCGCTGCGGGTCCCTGGGGCTCGGCGGAGTCGGTCACACGCGACCTCGGCTCAGGACCCGGTCGGGGCTGCATCGGGGGGCGCAGTCGCCGGGTGAGCCACCCACGCTAGCAACCGTCTTGCGGCGTCTCGACCACGAGCCCAGTCCCCCATCTCGCGGTCGTGCGCGACCTCGTCGAGCAGCCGCTTGACGTCGCTGGCCCGGTCGTCGCCGGTGGTGAGCATCGCCTGCAACAGCTCCCGGCCCCGCGGCTCCACCGAGTTCAGCAGCAGGCGGTCGGCGATCGTCTCGGGCTCGCCGTCGGCGATCGGCTCCTCGACCGCGAGGCGCTCGAGGAGCGCACGGGTCGTGCCGTCGCTGGCGTCGAGCGCGTCGTGGAACGTGTGCGAGCGCATCAGCAGCTCGAACACGGCGCGGGCCTGCGGGTCGGCGAACAGCGGGGCCTCGATCCAGTCCGCCACGATCTCGGGCTCGTGGATCGCCCAGCGCAGGAGGTCCAGCTCCCGACGGTCGATGGGCACGGGTGCCGGGTGACGCGGCGCGTCCTCGTCGGACGGGGGGACCTCCTCCTCCTGGCGCCGACGCGGCGTCTCGCGGCCACCCGGGCGCACGACCGGTCGGGCCACGGCCTGGGCCACCGCGTGACGCAGTGCGTCGGCCTCGATCTGCAGACGCGCCGCGAGCTGCATCACGTACTGGTCCCGCACCAGCTCGTTCGGGTGCTGACTCACGATTGCGGCCGCGGCCTGGCCGGCCCGACCCCGGCCCTCGGCCGTGGTGAGGTCGGAGGCGGCGAAGAGCCGGTCGAGGCGGAACTGGAGGAAAGGCGTGGCGTCGTCCACGGCCCGGATGAGCGCCTCGGGCGACTCCTGCCACACCTCGGCGGGATCGCCCCCGGACGGGAGTGCCGCCACCCGCAGCTCGATGTCGTACTGCGCCTCCCACGCGAACCACTTCTCGGCGGCACCCTGACCGGCGGCGTCGGCGTCGTAGGCCAGCACCACGCGCCGGGCGAGGTTCTTCAACGCGCGCACGTGGTCATCGGTGAGCGCGGTGCCGCAGGTGGCCACTGCGTTCGGTGCGCCAGCCAGCGCGAACGCCATCACATCGGTGTAGCCCTCGCACACGATCACCTCACCTCGGGCCACGATCTCGGCCTTGGCCCAGTTCAGCCCGTAGAGGATCCGGCTCTTGTGGTAGAGGGGGTTGTCGGGCGAGTTCTTGTACTTGGGCATCTGGTCGCCCAGGGCCCGTCCCCCGAAGCCCGCCGGCTCGCCCCGCGCGTCGTAGATCGGGAACATCAGCCGGGCCCGGAACTGGTCCTGGAGTCGGTTGGCCCGGTTGACGAAGGCGAGCCCGGCTCCCACGAGGTCGTCGCGCTTGTGGCCCCTCTGCTGCAGGGCCCGGCTCAGCTGGTCCCATTCGTCGGGCGCCCAGCCGATCTTGAACCGACGGGCCGCATCGCCGTCGAAGCCCCGGCTGCGCAGGTACCGACGGGCCGCGCCGGCCTCGGGAGACTCGAGCAGCAGGCGGTGGTACTCGTCGATCGCTGCGCCCACGGCCTCTGCGAGCTTGGCGTTGCGGGACTTCGACTCTCCGGTCCGCTTGTCGTCGTAGCGCAGCGTGACCCCGGACTTCGCTGCGAGCCGCTCCACGGCATCGCCGAAGTCGAGATGCTCGAGCTCGCGCACAAACGTGATCGCGTCACCCGACGCGCCGCACCCGAAGCACTTGTACAGACCCATCTCGGCGTTCACGTAGAACGACGGCGTCTTCTCCTGGTGGAAGGGGCAGAGTCCGCGATAGCGCGTCCCGACCTTCTTCAGCGCGAGGTGCTCACCGATCAACGCAACGATGTCGGTCGATTCCCGGACCCGCACCACGTCCTCGTCGAGGATCCCCATTCCGAGGCCGAGGCTAGACCCCGCGGGGGAGGTTCTCGGGCCGCCAACCGAGCAGCTCGACCCCGAGGCCGAGCGCGAACCGGTCGGTCATCCCCGATACGTAGTGCACCGCCATCGCCGCTGCGGCGTCGGACCCCGGATCGGGCACCGGCCCGTCGCGCCCGGCCTCGGGCAGGCGGTGGGGCGAGTCGGCGAAGTGATCCACCAGCCCGCGCAGCAGCCGGATCACCTTCTCGGCCTGCTGGCGCGACGCAGGGCGCAGGTAGATCCGCTCGAAATTGAAGGCCCGGAAGTCGGCGAGCGCGCCGGCCGCCGGCTCGGTCATGCCGATGTGGCCGGTGCGCTCGATCGCGTCGAGTACCGCCAGGACGAAGTTGCCGATCTGCTCCGACCGCCGCACGCCGACGACCTCCCGTACCGACGCCGGCAGGTCGTCCGCGACGAGAATTCCCGCCCGCACTGCGTCTTCGAAGTCGTGGCAGACGTAGGCGATCCGATCGGCCCAGGCCACAACCTCTCCCTCCGGGGTGGCCGGCGCCGGACGGCGCCACGAGTGGTTGCGCACACCGTCGAGCGTCTCCGCGCAGAGGTTGAGCTCGGCCAGGGTGACATCGGCCCCGTAGACGGCATGGTCGTACCCGGTGTGTGGGAGGTAGGGCGAGAAGGCGTCCTCGGAGGCGTGTCCGGCGGGCCCGTGACCGCAGTCATGGGCAAGGGCGATCGCCTCGGTGAGCGGGAGGCACAGGTTCGCGGCCCGGGCGATCCCCGTCGCCACTTGGGCGACCTCCACGGCGTGGGTGAGGCGCGTCCGCAGGTGGTCGTCCTCCGGGGCGACGAACACCTGGCACTTGCCCGCAAGACGGCGCCACGGACGCGAGTGCTTCACCCGGTCGAGGTCGCGCTCGAAGCAGAGGCGGTACGGGTCGGGCTCTTCGGGCTGGAGCCGGTCGCCGGCGCCACGGGGCAGGGTCGCGCCCGGCGCCAGCTCCTCGGCGAGGCGGGCTTCCCGGGCCTCACGGGTGAGCAGCCGCGAGCCCACGTACGCGTCGGCCCCGACGTGGGCCCGCTGCACGGTGGTCCCGGTCTCGTCGGCGAGCCCGGGATCGCCCACCACCCGGATCGGCCCGGTACCTCGAACGGGCACGGGATCGGGCACGGGATCGGGTGCTGCGTCGTGCAGGGGTGTCGCGCTCATGACCCGAGGGTATCCACCGGGTGTGACGGCTTCGGCGGCGCCGTCACCCACCCGGGGGTCCTCCGGAGGCCGGCGGCTGGGCCTACGCGGTGGTGCCCGGGCCTCCCGCGCCCAGTGCCGCGTGGGCCGCAGCCAGGCGGGCGATCGGCACCCGGTAGGGCGAGCACGAGACGTAGTCGAGCCCCACCTCGTGGCAGAACCCCACCGACTTCGGGTCGCCTCCGTGCTCGCCGCAGATGCCGAGCTTGATGTCGGGCCGGGCAGCACGCCCGAGCGCGACCGCAGTGCGGACCAGGCCTCCGACGCCGTCGGCGTCGATGGTCTCGAACGGGTTGTACGGCAGGAGGTGCTGCTCGAGGTACGCCGGCATGAAGCGACCCTCGATGTCGTCGCGCGAGAACCCGAACGTCATCTGGGTGAGGTCGTTGGTGCCGAACGAGAAGAACTCGGCTACCTCGGCGACGCCGTCGGCCACCAGTGCGGCACGAGGGGTCTCGATCATGGTCCCCACTGCGTAGTCGACCCCGCCGATCTCCTTGGCCGCACCGAAGGTGGACTCCGCGACCTCGCGGACCCACCCGACCACGAGCGCGAGCTCGGCCTTCGACACCGTCAGCGGGATCATGATCTCGACCTTGGGGTGGCCGCCCTGGAGCTTGCGCTCGATCGCCGCCTCGAGCAACGTGCGTACCTGCATCTTGTAGAGCTCGGGCTTGAGGATGCCGAGGCGAACGCCCCGGGTCCCGAGCATCGGGTTGGCCTCCTTCCAGTGCTCGGCCGCCGCGAGGAGCGTGCGCCCCGCGTCGTCGAGCTCGCCCCGGGCGTCCTTGACGAGCAGCTCCTCGATGTCGGGGAGGAACTCGTGCAGGGGCGGGTCGAGGAGGCGGACCGTGACCGGGAGCCCGTCCATGGCTTCGAGGATCCCGAGGAAGTCGCTGCGCTGGTAACGGGCCAGCTCTTCGAGCACTGCGTGCTCCTCCTCCGCCGACCCGGCGAGGATGAACCGCTGCACGAGGTGCAGGCGGTCCCCGAGGAACATGTGCTCGGTCCGGCAGAGGCCGATGCCCTCGGCACCGAAGTCCCTCGCCACCTGTGCGTCGTGGGGCAGGTCGGCGTTGGTGCGGACCCCGAGGGTGCGGAACTCGTCGGCCCACTCGAGGATGATCCCGAACGGGCCCGTGGGCTCCGGCGTGATCACGTCGACGGCACCGACCACGACCTCGCCGGTGGTCCCGTTGATCGAGATCACGTCGCCCTCTCGGACGACCGTGTCCCCCACGCGGAACTCACGCTTCTCGAGGTTGATGTCGAGCTCGGAGGCGCCACAGACCGCCGGCGTGCCCATGCCGCGGGCGACCACGGCGGCGTGGCTCACGAGACCGCCCCGCGACGTGAGGATTCCCTCGGCGGCGATCATCCCGTGGAGGTCGTCGGGCGAGGTCTCCGGCCGCACGAGAATGACCCGCTCCCCCTCCTCGTGCCGGTCCTCGGCGTCGTCGGCCGTGAAGTACACCTTCCCGACGGCGGCCCCGGGCGAAGCGTTGAGGCCCTTGGCCAGGGCGGTGTAGGTCGCATCGGGGTCGAACTGCGGGTGGAGCATCTGGTCGAGCTGCTCGGGCTGCACACGCAGCACCGCCTCGCGCTTGTCGATCAGGCCTTCCTCGTGCATCTCGACCGCCATGCGCAACGCGGCTGCCGCGGTGCGCTTGCCGACCCGAGTCTGGAGGATGAACAGGCGTCCCTGCTCGATGGTGAACTCGATGTCG
>JBJSXO010000309.1:0-2827 GCA_046086425.1 Actinomycetota bacterium
CGAAGACCCGGCCCAGTTGGCGGAGGCCTCGACGGCCGACACCGTGGCCTGGGCCGCCCTGGCCACTGCGCACCCTCCGTCCGGCGACTCGGATCGTGCGACCGTAGACCCGCGGCCCTCGTCCCACTGAGCCGGACACCAGACCGCGTCCCGGCCGCGCTCAGGTGACGCGCCCACGTGTCGCGGGATCCTGGCGGAAGTAGTCCTGCAGCACGGCGTAGAGGTCGGGCTCGTGACGCACCAGCGCGCGCGGCACGTCGAGGAACGCCTCGGTCGCGACCGCGAAGAACTCACCCGGGTTCGTCGCCCCGTAGGGATCGAGGGGCGGTCGGTCGGCCCCCGCCCGCATCGCGTCGTACACCTCGGTGCACACGGCGATCCACCGGTCGAGATCGCGACGTCCGGCCAGGGGTGGGGTGCCGTCCACCACGTGGTCGAGGAGATCGAGCTTGTGCGCGAACTCGTGGAACACGACGTTGCGCCCTTGCCCGGGGTGGCGCGCGTCGTCGAGCACCTGGTCCCACGCCAGCAGCACCGGACCCCGACGGCCGTGAGCCTCCCCGAGCACGGGGACCACGTCGTCCGACACCGTGCCCTCCACCGGCCCGGCACGCTCTCCCTGCGACTGGATGGTCGTGGGGAACACCACGACCGCACTCACCTCGCGGTACGCCTCGACGGTCAGGCCGATCACGGGGATCGCAGCGAGCACTGCGACGGTCGCGCGCATCTCGTCGGTCAGCGCGAAGCCGTGGGCCGCTTCCCAGTGCTTGTGGCGGAGCAACCAGTCGGCGTCGGCCGCCACGGTCTCACGTTCACCCGCATCGAGCAGGGCCCAGGATCCGACGTTGCCGGCGACGACGGTCGCCCAGTCGTCGGGCAGCCCGGGACGGTTGCGGAACACACTGGGCACGGTACGGGAGCCGCGCCCGGACGCCGTGTCCCACCCCCGCACCAGGATCCCCGGCCATGGATGGCTCCCCCACGGCGCCGGAGGCGTCGGGCCCTGCGCTGGTCGTCACCGACCCGGTCCTGTGCGGGGCCCTCGCGCTGTACCCGCTGCACGCGGCCACCGCCGAGACGCCGGGCGCGCCTGCGTACCTGACCGGCCCCGAGGCCGAGCGCCTCGGCGTGCTGCGCGTCGCCGAGAAGCCGGGCGGGGCGACGGTCCCCGAGCTGCTCGTGCACAACACCGGCGCCTTGCCGCTCCTGCTCCTCGAGGGCGAGACGCTCGTCGGGGCGAAGCAGAACCGGACGCTCGACGCGTCCGTCCTCGTCGACGCCGGCACCACGACGACGATTCCGGTCACCTGCGTCGAGGCCGGTCGCTGGGGCGCGCCCCGCGCGTCGGCGCGATCGCCCCGCCACGCCCCCGCCGACCTCCGCCGCGTGAAGACCGCGACCATTGCGCACCCCGACCGGCGCAGGCGGAAGCAGTCGGCGGTCTGGGACCGGGTCTCGCGCTACCAGCACGAGCTTGCGACGTCGTCGCCGACGAGCGCCCTCGAGGACGTCGCCGAGGCGTGGTCGGCCGAGGTCGCCGCGCTCGTCGCCGGCTGCCGCCCCCGGCCGGACCAGTGCGGGGTCGCGGTGGCCATCGACGGCACGCTGCGCGGCCTCGACTGCTTCGACAAGCCGGCGACCCTGGCCGCGTACTGGGACGGCCTGGTCGCGGGCTACGCCCTCGACGCGCTGCGGGCCGTCGGGGGCCCGGCGCCCGCCCGTGGAGCCGTCGCGGCGCTGGTCACCCGGGCGGAGCGGGCCACCCGCACCCCGGTCCCGACGGCCGGACTCGGCAACGGCGCCACCCTCGTCGGCGACGGCGTCGTGGGCACCGAGCTGACCTGGCTCGGGACACACGTGCACATCTCGGTGTTTGTGGACAATACTGACGCCCCTCCCCCCGCCCCACCGGCCGCTCCCGGTCCACCCGCGGCCCGTCCGACCCGGCGCTCGCCGCCGCGGAGCGACTGAATGCCCCCCAGCCCCGCCGAGCGCATCCTGCAGCTGGCCGCCTACCTCGACCAGCACCGCCGCGACGAGATCACCCTGAGCGACATCACGCGCGACGTCGGCGGCTACGACGACGGGACGGCGCCCCGCGACGAGCACGGTCGGCTCGTCGACCAGACGACGGAGTGGTCGGCCCTGCGGAAGAAGGTCCAGCGGGACCTCGGCGACCTCCGGGACCAGTGGGGCATCGACGCCACCTACGACGACCAGTCGCACTGCTACCGGCTCGCGCCGCCGTTCCTCACCGCCCGTCAGCGGGCGGCGTTGATCTCTGCGGCGGCCGTGGTGGCGGTCGAAGGGATCGCCGACGACGAGCCCGGCGCGATCGGCTCCGGGGTCGACGACGCGCTCGCGCGTGTCGTGGTGCAGGTGCACTCGTCCGTGGTCACCCTGCGGGACGCCATCGGCACCCGCTCACCGGTGACCTTCCGCCACGAGGGTCGCGTCCGGGTGCTGGAGCCGTGGGCACTGGGGGTGTGGCGCAACAAGTGGTACGTGGCCGGCGGCGACCCCACCCGCGACGGCGAGATGCGCCGCTTCCGCCTCGACCGCATCGAGACCTCTGGAAGCACCACCTCGCTCTCGGTCTCCGGCGACGCCGGGTCCTACGAGATCCCCGACTGGTTCGACATCGAGCGGGCGTTCGACTTCGACCCGAACTCCTGGGGTGCCGACCCCCCACTGGAGACCGAGGTGCGGGTCCGCACCGACCCCTTAGGCGCGTTCACCGACGAGTTCGGTGGTGCGGTCGTCGGGATCGACGCCGGTTCGGCAGCCTTCTCCCTAACCGTGCGTCACCGTTAGTCGTTCCGCA
>JBJSXO010000310.1:0-5804 GCA_046086425.1 Actinomycetota bacterium
GCGAGGAGACCACCAGGTGGAAGTCGAGATCGGGATCGGCAAGTCCGGTCGACGGGCCTACGGGTTCGACGACATCGCGATCGTGCCCAGCCGGCGCACCCGCGACCCCGAGGACGTCGACATCTCCTGGGACCTCGACGCGTTCCACTTCGACCTGCCGCTCATGGCCTCGGCGATGGACGGGGTCGTGTCGCCGAGGACCGCGATCGAGATCGGGCAACTCGGGGGCCTCGCCTGCCTCAACCTCGAGGGCCTCTGGACCCGGTACGAGGACACCGACTCGATCCTCGAGGAGATCTCGCACCTCGACGTCGACAAGGCCACCGCCCGCATGCAGCAGCTCTACATGGAGCCGGTCAAGGCCGAGCTCATCGGCGCGCGCATCCGGGAGATCAAGGACGCCGGCGTCGTGGCCTGCGCCTCCCTCACGCCGCAGCGGGTCGAGCAGTTCGCCCAGACCACGCTCGAGGCCGACCTCGACGTGCTCGTGGTGCAGGGCACCGTGGTCTCCGCCGAGCACGTCTCGAAGGACCCGGAGCGCCAGCCGCTCAACCTCAAGAAGTTCATCCGCGAGTACGAGATCCCGGTGATCGTCGGTGGCTGCGCGTCGTACTCGACGGCCCTGCACCTCATGCGCACCGGCGCGGTCGGCATCCTCGTCGGTGTCGGCCCGGGGCATGCGTGCACCAGCCGCGGCGTGCTCGGCATCGGCGTCCCGCAGGCCACGGCAATCGCCGACGCGGCCGGTGCGCGCATCCGCCACCTGGACGAGACCGGGGTCTACGTGCACGTCATCGCCGACGGCGGCATGCGCACCGGCGGCGACGTGGCCAAGGCGATCGCCTGCGGCGCCGACGCGGTCATGATCGGCTCGCCGTTGGCCGGGGCCTACGAGGCTCCGGGCCGCGGGTACCACTGGGGAATGGCGACCTTCCACCCCACGCTGCCGCGAGGCGCACGCGTCTACGCAGGGAAGAAGGCGTCGCTCGAGGAGATCCTCGTCGGGCCGGCCCACGAGAACGACGGCACGCTGAACCTGTTCGGCGCGCTGCGCACGTCGATGGCCACCACCGGCTACGAGACGGTCAAGGAGTTCCAGAAGGCCGAGGTCATGGTGGCGCCGTCGCTGCAGACCGAGGGCAAGGTGCTCCAGCGCAGCCAGGGCGTGGGGATGGGTCGCTGACGCCGACGGCGGCGACCGCGCTGACCGCGTGATGCACACCGGCCACGACACCGTTCTCGTCGTCGACTTCGGCGCTCAGTACGCGCAGCTGATTGCCCGGCGCGTGCGAGAGGCGCGCGTCTACTCCGAGATCGTGTCCCGGACGATGCCGCTCGAGGAGATGCTGGCGCGGCGGCCGGTCGGGATCATCTTCTCCGGCGGTCCGGCGTCGGTCCACGTCGACGACGCGCCGTCGATCGACCCGTCGGTGTACGGCGCCGGGGTGCCGATCCTCGGCATCTGCTACGGGGCCCAGCTCGTGGCCCAGCAGCTCGGTGGTGTGGTGGAGCGCACCGGTGGCGGCGAGTACGGCCGCACGGCGATGACCCGCACCGACGCTGCGTCGCTGGTGCTCGACGCGCTGCCGACCGAGCAGACCGTGTGGATGAGCCATGGCGACGCGATCACTGCGGCGCCGCCGGGGTTCACGGTCACGGCCTCCACACCGGGCGCCCCCATCGCCGCGCTCGAGGACCGGACCCAGGGCGTCTACGCCGTGCAGTTCCATCCCGAGGTCGCGCACACGGAGCGGGGGCAGGAGGTCCTGCGGGCGTTCCTCTTCGACGTGTGCGGTGCCCGGCCCACGTGGACGCACACCTCGATCATCGACGAGGGGGTCGACGCTGTGCGGGCCCAGGTCGGGGCCGAGCGAGTCATCTGCGGGCTCTCGGGCGGGGTCGACTCGGCCGTCGCCGCCGCGCTCGTGCACAAGGCGGTGGGTGACCAGTTGACCTGCGTGTTCGTCGACACCGGGATGCTCCGTCTCGGTGAGGCCGAGCAAGTGGAGGACACCTTCCGCCGGCAGTTCGCCGTGGACCTGATCCACGTCAAGGCCGCCGACCGCTTCCTCGACGCGCTCCAGGGCGTGACCGAGCCGGAGGCGAAGCGCAAGATCATCGGCGAGACCTTCATCCGCGTGTTCGAAGAGGTCGCGCGCGACCTCAGCGATGCCCGCTTCCTCGTCCAGGGCACGCTGTACCCCGACATCGTGGAGTCCGGGGGTGGCGACAACGCCACCATCAAGTCGCATCACAACGTGGGGGGCCTGCCCGAGGACATGGCCTTCGAGCTCGTCGAGCCGCTGCGAAACCTGTTCAAAGACGAGGTGCGCGCGGTGGGGGAGGAGCTCGGGCTTCCCGAGGAGATCGTGTGGCGCCAGCCGTTCCCGGGCCCGGGGCTCGCCGTGCGCATCATCGGCGACATCACGCCGGAGCGGCTCGAGATCCTCCGGCGGGCCGACCATATCGTGGTCGACGAGATCCAGCGCGCCGGTCTCTACCGTGAGATCTGGCAGAGCTTCGCCGTGCTGCCGGCCGTGCGCACCGTCGGTGTGATGGGCGACGGGCGCACCTACGAGTACCCGGTCGTGATCCGGGCGGTCACGTCGGAAGACGCCATGACCGCCGACTGGGCCCGCCTCCCGCACGACTTGCTCGAGCGGATGGCGTCGCGGATCATCAACGAAGTTCCGGGAATCAACCGGGTGGCCTACGACGTGACCAGCAAGCCGCCGGGCACCATCGAGTGGGAGTGAGAGCAATGGACAAGTCCGCCCTGACCGCAACCGCCGAGGCGCTCGTCGCGCCGGGCAGGGGCATCCTCGCCGCCGACGAGTCGAGCGGCACGATCAAGAAGCGCTTCGACTCGATCTCCGTCGAGTCGACGGAGGACAACCGGCGGGCCTACCGGCAACTGCTCTTCACCACGCCGGGTGCCGCCGACCACATCAGCGGGGTGATCCTCTTCGACGAGACCATCCGCCAGTCCACCGACACCGGTACACCGTTCTCGAAGTTGCTCGCCGACCAGGGCGTGATCCCCGGGATCAAGGTGGATACCGGGGCGAAGCCGCTCGCCGGCTCCGATGGGGAGACCGTGACCGAGGGCCTCGACGGGCTCCGCGAGCGCCTGGCCGAGTACCACGGCCTCGGCGCCCGGTTCGCCAAGTGGCGGGCCACCTACACCATCACCGACACGCTGCCGTCGTCCTACTGCTACGACGTGAACGCGCACGCACTGGCGCGGTACGCGGCGCTGTGCCAGGAGGCCGGCATCGTGCCGATCGTCGAGCCCGAAGTGCTCATGGACGGCACCCACACGATCGAGCGCGCGGCAGCGGTCACCGCCGGTGCGCTCGAGGCGCTGTACCGCGCGCTCTACGACCAGCGCGTCTACCTCCCGGGAACCCTGCTCAAGCCGAACATGTGCCTCTCCGGCTACAGCGCTTCGGCGCAGGCGTCCGACGACGAGGTCGCCGCGACCACCCTCGGGGTGTTCCGGCACTGCGTCCCCGCCGCGGTGCCCGGCATCGTGTTCCTCTCCGGCGGACAGAGCGACGAGCAGGCCACCGCGCGCCTGAACCGGATGAACCAGATGGGCCCGCTCCCGTGGCAGCTCTCGTTCTCCTACGGCCGGGCCCTGCAGGCCCCGGCGCTCAAGGCGTGGGGGGGCAAGCCCGAGAACCTCGAGGCCGCCCAGGCGGCGTACGCCAAGCGCGCCCGGCTCAACGGCCTGGCCCGCTCGGGCGACTACGCACCGGAGATGGAAGCAGCCTGACCCGGAACGCGCGGGTCGTGCGCGTGCTCGTCCAACGGGTGACCCGCGCCGAGGTGCGCGTGGGCGGGGCGGTCACCGGTGCCATCGGCCCCGGCCTCTGTGCGCTGGTGGGGGTGACCCACACCGACGATGCGGCGACGGCAGCGCGCCTCGCGGCCAAGGTGTGGGGCCTGCGGGTGTTTCCCGATGCCGGCGGCGCGATGAACCTGCCGGTTGCGGACGTGGGGGGCGAGGTGCTCGTGGTCAGCCAGTTCACGCTCTACGGGGACACCTCGCGCGGGCGCCGCCCCTCGTGGGTGGACGCAGCGCGCCCCGAGCAGGCCGAGGCGCTCGTGGAGGAGGTCTGCCGCGCCCTGCGCGACCTCGGGGCGCGGGTCGCTACCGGGGTCTTCCGCGCCGACATGACGGTGGAGCTGGTCAACGACGGGCCGGTGACGCTGCTGCTCGAGGTCTGAGCCCGGCGCGCCGGAGGGTCCACCTCGGCGCGGCGTCGCGCGGTGATACTCCGGGCCGTGGCGCACGCACACCGACACGGGGGCGGTCCCGCCGCCCCGCAAGCCCACCGCCGGCTGCTCGCGGTGGTGGCCGGCGCGCTCGCCGCGGCGACCGTCGTGGGCATCGTCGCCCTGTGGCCGAGCGGAGACGTCCGCGCCGGGACGGGGATCACCTTCGGCTCCCGCCTGTACTCCGCGACGGTCACCGACGCCACGACGTTTGGCTGCACCGACTCCCCGACCGGCGCCGTCGGCACGTGCGCCCGGTACCGGTTCGCGCTGACCCAGGGTCCCGATCGGGGCGAGCGCCGGTCGATCCGGTTCTCCGACGCCCCGAGCACCCCACGGCTCGCGATCGGGGATCGGGTGATCCTGGCCCGGGTCCCGGGGGCCGAGCCCGGCTTCGACTACGCCTACAGCGACCGGCAGCGGCGATCCGTGCTGTGGTGGCTGGCCGCGCTGTTCGCGATCGTGGTGGTGGCGGTCGGCCGGCTCCGGGGCATGGCTGCCCTGGTCGGCCTGGCGGCGAGCATGACGCTCATCCTGGGGTTCATGGTCCCGTCGATGCTCGACGGCAACAACGCGCCGGCGGTCGCGATCGTGAGCGCCACCGCCATTGCCTTCGTCGTTCTGTACGTGACCAACGGGTTCCGTACGCTCACGACGGTGGCGCTCCTCGCCACCCTGGTCGCCCTCGCCCTCACCGTCGTGCTCGCCACCGTGTTCACCGAGCTCGCCCACATCACCGGGGTGACCAGCGAGGACGCGCTGCTCCTCCAGCTCGGGACCACCAACGTCGACCTCAAGGGTCTCGTGCTCGCGGGGATGGTGGTCGGCGCGCTCGGGGTCCTCGACGACATCACCGTCACCCAGGTGGCGGCCATCGACGAGCTCCGGCGGAGCAGTCCGGGTGCGGACTCCCGGACGCTCTACCGGTCGGGGATGCGCGTCGGGCGGGACCACGTGGCGTCCACCGTCAACACGCTGGCGCTCGCCTACGCCGGGGCAGCGCTGCCGCTGCTGATCCTCTTCACCCTGGCCGACCAGAGCCTCGGCACCGTGGCCAACAGCGAGGCAGTCGCCGTCGAGATCGTCGCCACGCTGGTGGGCAGCATCGGCCTGGTCGCCGCGGTGCCCGTCTCGACCGGACTCGCCACCTGGATGTCGCCACCCGGCCCCGACCCGAGCGCCGGTGTGGTCGTCAGCCCGGCGAACCTCGACTCAGCGAACCTCGACT
Organism: Actinomycetota bacterium; assembly: GCA_046086425.1. GTDB lineage: Bacteria > Actinomycetota > Acidimicrobiia > IMCC26256 > PALSA-555 > CAIUKV01. The sequence continues at coordinate 5,510 of JBJSXO010000310.1, forward strand.
CAGCGGACCCCATCCGCCGCCTCCCGGAGTGAGCATCCGCAGGACGTCGCCGGCCCGGAGGTCGAGCGTGCACTTGTCGAGGAGGCGGCGCGCGTCGGCTGCGCGCCCACCGGGCAGCAGCCAGTTCTCGCCCGGGGCGCCCGCGCCGCCCCCGGCCAGCCCCCAGGGTGCCGAGGTTCGGCGCTCGGTGATCAGGCTGACGGTGACGTCCTGGAGGACGAGGAGGTCGCGGGCGATGCCGTCGCCCCCCGGCGCGGCGCCCGGCCCGCCGCTGCCGCGCCGGACGGCGTAACGG
>JBJSXO010000311.1:0-3782 GCA_046086425.1 Actinomycetota bacterium
GCGGGCGCCGACCGAGGCCGAGTGGGCCGACGCCGAGTTCGCGTGGCGGGTCTGCGGCTTCGTGAAGTCGAACGCGATCATCCTGGCGAAGGATCGCGTGGCCTGGGGCATCGGCGCCGGTCAGCAGAACCGGGTCGAGTCGGGCGAGATCGCGGCGAAGAAGGCGGCGGGACGCGCACAGGGCGGCGCGTGCGCGAGTGACGCGTTCTTCCCGTTCCCGGACGGGTTGGAGGTCGCGGCCGAGGCAGGCGCAACCGTCGTGGTCCAGCCAGGAGGCGCGATGCGGGACGACGCGGTGATCGAGCGGGCCGACGAGCTGGGCCTCGCCATGGTGTTCACGGGCGAGCGGCACTTCCTGCATTGAGGGGGCGAGCGTGAAGGAACGGCGGGACGCGGAAGCGATGAGCGGCTGATGGCGGCGGTGATGATGCCCGGGGCACCGGTGGCCGAGGCGGTGTTCGCCGACCTCACGCCGAAGATCGACGCGCTGATCACGCGCGGGCACCGGCCCGGGCTCGGCACGATTCTCGTGGGGGATGACGACGCCAGCGCGCGCTACGTCGGCATGAAGATGCAGAAGGCGGCCGAGATGGGGTGGTCGTCGCCGCACATCCATCTCGGTGCCGACGCGACCCAGGCCGACCTCGAGCGGGCGATTCGTGAGATGAACGACGCCGCCGACGTCGACGCGTTCCTCGTGCAGCATCCGGCGCCGCCGCACATCGACTACGACGCCGCGCTGCTGCACGTGGATCCCGACAAGGACGTCGACGGGATGCACCCGCTCAACATGGGCCGTCTCGCCCTCGGTGCCCCCGGCCCGATCCCGTGCACGCCGGCCGGCATCGAGGCGATCCTGGCCCACTACGAGATCCCGGTCGCCGGCCGCAACCTCGTGATCCTGGGCCGGGGCATCACCCTCGGCCGACCGCTGGCGCTGCTCATGTCGGCGAAGCGCCCCACCGCCAACGCCGCGGTCACCGTCGTGCACACCGGCGTGCTCGACTGGCCCGAGTACACGAGGCGAGCCGACATCGTGGTGGCGGCGGCGGGGGTCCCGGGGATCCTGCAGCCCGAGCACCTCACCCCCGGAGTGGTCGTGATCGGCGGCGGGGTGCGCTACGAGGGCCGCACGTTGCTCCCCGACGTCGACGTGGCCTGCGAGGCGGTCGCCGGGTGGATCACCCCCCGGGTGGGTGGCGTGGGCCCCACCACCATCGCCATGCTGTTCAAGAACGCGGTCGAGTGCGCGCAGCGGCGGGCCGCCCGAACGGAGGGAAGCCGATGAGCGCGGCGCCGGACTCGGGTACGGGCCTGCCGGCCGGCGCCTGTCCGGTGTGCGCGACCCCGGTGGCCGACCTGCTTCCTCGCTGCCCGGAGTGCGGCCTGGATCTCGCGGGCGTGGCCCCCCGCCCGAGCGCGTACTCTCGTGTGGCGGTCGCCTGGACGATCATCGGCTTCGCCGCGGTGTACGCGGCGATCGTGCTGGCCGTGGCGCTGGCCAACTGACCCGGTTGGCCCGGTCGCCCACCGGCAACCCCCTCGTCACCCGTCCGGGTCACCGGCCACCCGTGGCCGTCCGGGCGCCGGAGAGGACAACGGATGGTTCTGGCCGAGCTCCTGGTGCGACACACCCGTCGGCACATGCCGACCCGGCGGGTCGCGCTCGGCGAGGCCTACCTGCCGACCGGAGGCCCGGCGTACGGTGCGGTCCTGCTCGGCGCGATCGTCGCCGAGTGCCTGCCCGAGCTCGATCCCGAGCAGGCCGAGCTGCTGGCCCGGCTCGTCGACGAGGGCCGGGACGGCCTCACCGTGCCGCGGATCGCGCTCCGCTACCGGCTCCAGACCGACGTCCACGGCCTGGACCGGTCGCGGCATCGGATCCTCGCGGTCGGGGGCACGACCGTGCTCGAGCTCGATCGCCACGGGCGCCCCGACCCCCAGGTGATCGGTGCGGTGATGGCCGCGGCCGCCCTCCCGCCCTCGGCGCGGTCGGTGGCGTTCCGGGCCGTGCGCGCCGCCCTGGCTCGACCCGGAGTGCTCCCCGAGGGGGTGGAGGTCCGCCGGCTGCTCTTGGGCATCCCCGGTGCCGCGCCGCCACCGGTGGGCGTGGCCGGAGCCGGGTCCGGGGGGCCCGCCTACGCCTGGGCGGGCGTTCCCGCCGACCAGCGCTGGGCGATGGAGGTGCTCGGCCTCGGCGCCGACGCGGCGCTCGACCGGTCCGACGTGCAGGCACGCTTCCGTCGCCTCGTGCGCATCGCGCACCCCGACCACGGCGCGGCGGACCGTGGCGCTGCCGAGCGGATGGCCGAGTTGAGCGAGGCGCGTACGGTGCTGCTCGACTGCATCGCGGCCACGGACGTCCGGGCCGACGGGGGGCGGTCGGGTGCCCCGAGGTTCGGGGCCTCGGAGTCGGAGACGGCGGAGCCCGCGGGATAGCGTCGGGCCCATGGCCAAATCTCCCGTCCACGTCACCGTCACCGGCGCCGCCGGCCAGATCGGTTACGCGCTGCTGTTCCGCATCGCCTCCGGTCAGCTCCTCGGCGAGGACCAGCCGGTCGTGCTGCGCCTGCTCGAGATCGAGCCGGCCCTGCCCACCCTCCATGGTGTGTGCATGGAGCTCGACGACTGCGCGTTCCCGCTGCTCGCCGGGATCGAGCCGACCAGCGATCTCACGACGGCGTTCGACGGCGCGTCGTGGGCCCTGCTGGTCGGGTCGATCCCGCGCAAGGCGGGTATGGAGCGGGGAGACCTGCTGCAGATCAACGGCGGCATCTTCGGGCCACAGGGCCGGGCGATCAACGCGCACGCAGCCAGCGACATCCGGGTGCTGGTGGTGGGGAACCCCTGCAACACCAACTGCCTCATCGCCCGTGAGAACGCACCTGACGTCCCCGCCGACCGATGGTTCGCGATGACGCGCCTCGACGAGAACCGCGCCCGTACCCAGCTCGCCCAGAAGGCGGGGGAGCCAGTGGAGACCGTCACCAACCTCGCAATCTGGGGGAACCACTCGGCAACGCAGTTCCCCGACTACGCCCACGCCCGGATCGGCGGTGCGCCGGCGACCGACGTGATCACCGACGAGGCCTGGCTCCAGGGCGAGTTCCTGGAGACGGTGCAAAAGCGCGGTGCCGCGGTGATTGAGGCGCGCGGCGCCTCGTCGGCGGCATCGGCCGCCAACGCCGCATCGACTCGGTCAACAGCGTGTGGCGCCCGACCGCGACCGATGGTTGGCATTCCCTCGCCGTGGTGAGCCGCGGCGAGTACGGCGCTCCGGAGGGTCTGCAGTTCGGTTTCCCGATCCGCAGCACCGGTGATGCCTGGTCGGTGGTGGAGGGCATCGAACACGATGCCTTTGCACAGGAACGGATCAGGATCACCACCGAGGAGCTCGTCGCCGAGCGCGCCGAGGTGCGTACGCTCGGACTGATCCCCTGATCGCGCGAATAGGGGCGCGTCGCCGGTCTAGGCGGACACCGCGCGATCGAGCACCGAGTCGAGCCAGGTAGCGACGGTGTCGACGAAGAGGTCCGGCGCGTCCAGCTGGGGAGCGTGGCCGATGCCCTCGAGCATGGCGACGTCGAGGGCCGGGTGGCGACGGGCGAGCGCGTCGGCGCTCGACACGTGGATGAGCCGGTCGGCGTCACCGAACACGAGCAGTCCCGGCCGCCGGCGCAGCGCGACCGCCAGGTCGCGGTCGAGGTTGCGGGTCATGTACCAGAACAGCGATCCGGCGGCATCGGCGTAGGCCCGCGCCGCCTCGGGGAACTCCATGCGGT
>JBJSXO010000312.1:0-10475 GCA_046086425.1 Actinomycetota bacterium
GGCTCGACCGCGTCGCCGACGGCTTCGCCGCCACCCTGATCGACCTCGGCGTCCGCCCGGGCGACCGCGTGTGCCTCGCCCTGCCCTCCTCGATCAAGTTCGCAGCGTGCTATTTCGGCGCGGCGCGGGTCGGCGCGATCACCTCGGCGGTGAACCTGCGCCTCGGCCCTGCCGAGCAGGCGAGCATCGTGGCCCGCACCGAGCCGGCCGTCACCGTCGTGGGCGACGGGGCCCGCGTGCCCGACGGCGTCGACGCCGGCCGGGTGATCCCGGTCGCCGGGCTGAAGGACGCGTTCGCCCTCGGTCCCACCGGATCGCTCCCCGCCGGATCGGCCGACGACCCGGTCTGCATCATCTGGACCAGCGGCACCACCGGCACCCCGAAGGGCGCGGTGTACACCCACGCGGCGATGGCCGCGATCGGGCGCAACGCCACCGACATGGCCGCCGAGCACGACCGGACGCTCTTCGCCCTGCCCTTTCCCCACCTCGGGTACATGGGCTGGCTCCACAACTTCACGCGCCACCGGGTGACGCTCGTGCTGGCCCCCCAGCCGTGGTCGGCGACCGCGAGCCTCCGCCTGGTCGAGGCCGAGCGCATCACGATGATGACCGGGGTGCCGACCCAGTGGGCCTTGATCCTCGAACGGGCCGACCTCGCGGGGACCGACGTCTCGACGCTGCGCATCGTGGCCTCCGGCGCATCGGCCGCACCGCCCGACCTCATCCGCCGGCTCCGGGAGTCTCTCGGCTGCCCGGTGCTCAACGGCTATTCGCAAACCGAGGCCGGGGTGATCTCCGGCACGGTGGTCGGGGACCCCGACGAGGTCGTGGCGCACACCGTGGGCCGGCCCCGCGCCGAGGTCGCAGTGCGCATCGTCGGTGCCGACGGCACGAATGTGCCAAACGGGGAAGTCGGCGAGGTCTTCTGTCGTTCACCCGCCATGATGCGTGGCTACTGGCGGGACCCCGAACGCACGGCCCGGGCGATCGATCCCGACGGTTGGCTGCACACCGGCGACCTCGGGCGACTGCGACCCGACGGCAACCTGGTCCTCACGGGCCGGGCCACGGAGATGTACATCCGCGGTGGCTACAACGTGTACCCGACCGAGGTGGAGGCGGTGCTCACGGAGCACCCGAAGGTGGCCCGGGCCGCGGTGATCGGGGTCCCCGACCCCGTGCTCGGTGCGATCGGCGTCGCGTTCGTGGTCCCCGAGACCGGCACCGTGGCGACTCTCGACGCGCTGCGGACGTGGTGCACGGACCGGATCGCCGACTACAAGGCCCCCGACCGCGTCGTCGTCGTGGAGGACCTCCCGGTCACGGCGGTCGGAAAGCTCGACAAGAATGCGCTCGCGGCCCGCTGGTCGGGCTCGACCGAGGCGCTACCCACGGACCCTCACGGAGGTCACCGATGAAGGAGCTCGTCTACCACCGGCAGCTCATGCCGAGCCTCGACCACTTCGGCGACCGCACGACGATCGTCGACGGCGAGTACCGGTCGACCCACGCCACCCACGTCGAACGCACGCTGCGGCTCGCCCACTCGCTTCGTCACGAGCTCGGGGTCGGGCGCGGCGACCGGTTCGCGGTGATGACGCTCAACGGGCACCAGTACCTCGAGCAGTACCACGCCGCGTTCCTCGGTGCCGGGGTGATCAACCCGCTCAACCTGCGGCTCGCCCCCACCGAGCTCGAGTACATCCTCTTCGACTCGGGAGCCAAGGTCGTCTTCGTCGACGCGTGGTTCGCCGGGGTCATCGACCAGGTCCGCAAGGCGGCGGGCGTCGAGCAGGTGGTGATGGTCGGCGACGGGGACGGCCCGCACGACCTGCGCTACGAGGACCTCGTCGCCGCCGGGAGCGCGGTCGTCCCCGACGAGCCCGAGGAGGACGACCCGGTGGTCCTCATGTACACGGGCGGGACCACCGGCCTGCCCAAGGGCGTCCTCCTCGACCAGCGGGCCGAGATGCTCAACCTGTACCACGCGCTCATGCAGTGGAACTTCGACGACTGCGACGTCGCCCTGCACCAGACCCCCATGTTCCACGCCGCCTCGATGGGCGGGGTCCTGGGCATGCCGATCGTCGGTGCGGTCTCGACCTTCGTCCCGGTGTTCAACCCCGAGCAAGTGCTCGATGTGATCGAGCGCGACCAGGTGACCACCACGGTGATGGTGCCCACCATGATCGGGATGCTGCTCCAGCACCCGGCGTTCCGACCCGAGCGACTGCAGTCCCTCCGCCTGCTCACCTACGGCGCGTCGCCGATGCCCGTCGCCCTCCTCGAGCAGCTGCTCGCCACGTACCCGGACCTCGACATCTTCCAGGGCTACGGCATGACCGAGAGCTCCGCGCTGCTGACCAGCCTCGGGCCGGCGGAGCATCGGTCCGGCGGTGCGTTGCTGCGGTCGGCCGGGCGCTCGCTACGAGGCATCTCCCTGAGCATCCAGGACGAGGAGGGCAACCATCTCGGCAGTGGCGAGACCGGTGAGGTCTGCGCACGAGGCGGCATGTTCATGCGCGAGTACTGGAACAAGCCCGAGGCCACCGAGGAGGCGTTCCGCGGGGGCTGGTACCACACCGGCGACGCCGGATACCTCGACGAACGGGGCTACCTGTTCCTCGTCGATCGGGTCAAGGACATGATCGTCACTGGCGGCGAGAACGTGTACTCCGTGGAGGTCGAGAACGCGATCGCCGCCATCCCCGGCGTCGCTCAGGTCGCGGTCATCGGCATCCCGAGCGCGCAATGGGGTGAGGCGGTGCACGCGATCGTCGTCCCCCAGGAGGGAGCCACGCTCTCCGAGAGCGACGTCATCGAGCAGACGCGGGAGAAGATCGCCGGCTACAAGGTCCCGAAGTCGGTGGAGTTCCGCACCGACCCGCTGCCGCTGTCGGGGGCGATGAAGGTACTCAAGCGCGACCTGCGTGCTGCGTACTGGGAGGGCCAGGACCGCAGCGTCGGCTGAGGCGCGCCTCTAGGCTGCCCGCGACCTACTCGTTGCCCGTGCGCGACCAGAACTCGTGCCAGGTCGCCCACTTCTCCGGGAGCTCGGCCCGGTGCAGCATCGGGTTGTCGGGGAAGTGGAACCGGTCCTGCACCTGGAGCGGGTGCTGGAGCACGTCGGCGGCGTAGAAGACGACGGGCTTGCGGCTGGTGAACAGCCACTCGCCGTCACGACGCTCGTAGCGGTCCCAGTACTGCATCGGCATCACGATCCAGAGGTCGCCGACCTCGTGCTCGGGCCGGCAGTAGACGACCCCGGTGGCGTGGTCCTCGTCCTGAAACCGGATGATGTGGTTCCCGATCAGGTGGAACGTCACCCGGTACGGGCGCAGGACCGGGTCGAACCAGTCGGCGAGGGCGTCGCGACCGACACGGCCGTCCCCGGTGGTCACGTCGTCGACGAACAACGCGACGAGGCTGGCGATGTCGCGGCTGTCGAGCGCCAGCGCGTAACGGGCCGCGAGCTGGCGGATCGCCTCGGTCGCTTCGAGGCGCTCGATGCGGGCGTGCAGGTCGTCGGGTCGGCCGGCCATGGCGTTATCGTGCACGGCGATGGAGGTGGACGTCTACCTGGGTCCCCGCCCCGACGGCGCCGGCGAGCGTGCCCGGGCCTTCGAGGACCTTGGAGCCGACGGCGTCTTCACCGCCGAAGCGGCCCACGGACCGTTTCTGCCGTTGGTCCTCGCGGCCGAGCACACGCGACGGGTCACCTTGCTCACCGATATCGCCGTGGCGTTCGCCCGCAGCCCGATGGACCTCGCGGTGAGCGCCAACGACCTCCAGCTGATGTCGCAAGGGCGATTCGTGCTCGGGGTCGGGACCCAGATCCGCCCGCACATCGAGCGCCGCTACTCGATGCGCTGGTCTGGATCGCCGCTGGGCCAGGTCCGTGATCTCGTGCTCGCGATCCGGGCCGTCCAGACCGCGTGGCAGGACCGAACTCCGCTCGCCTACCGAGGCGTGCACTACCGACACACGCTGATGACGCCCATGTTCGATCCCGGGCCCAACCCGTTCGGTCCACCACCGGTGTGGCTCGCCGGCCTCGGCCCGCGAATGTGCGGGCTGGCCGGTGAGGTGGCCGACGGACTGCTGATCCACCCCTTCCACTCCGGCGAGTACCTCCGCGGCCACGTCGCGCCGGCCGTCGAGGCCGGGCTGACCACCGCGGACCGGGAGCGAGACCGCTTCACGGTGCACGCCTGCCCGATCGTCGCGACCGGGCGCACCGACGAGGAGCGCGACCGGGCCGAGGCAGGGGTGCGGATGCTGCTCGCCTTCTACGGCTCGACGCCGGCCTACCGCGTCACGCTCGACGCGCACGGGTGGGGCGACCTCCAGACCGAGCTCCACGCGCTCACCAAGGCCGGCCGGTGGGACGAGCTGCCGGCGCTCCTCACCGACGACGTCGTCGATGCGCTCGTCGTCCGGGGCGCGCCCGGCGAGATCGCCGCCCTGACGCAGGCCCGCTACGCGGGCACCGTCGACCGGGTCGGGCTGTCCATGCCCTACACCGTCGATCCCGAGACGCTCGCCGAGGGGGTCGCGGGCTTCCATCCATGAGTGACCCACCCGCGCCCGGGGAGCGAGCGCGGGGGACGCAAGGAGGACCAGGATGAGGATCGGCATCTTCGTGTCGGACACCGGTGGCGAACGCACCGGCGTCGACGAGCTCCGGCAGCGCACCCGATGGGTCGAGGAGCACGGCTTCACCAGCGCGTGGGTTCCGCACATCCCGTGGAGCCTCGACGGCCTGACCGCACTCGTGCTCGCCGCCGCGGTCACCGACCGGATCGAGCTCGGCACCGCGGTGATGCCGACGTACCCGCGACACCCGTTGGCCCTGGCTCAGCAGGCGCTGTCGGTGCAGGCGGCGTGCGGTGGCCGGCTCACCCTCGGCATCGGCCCGTCGCATCCGGTGGTGATCGAGAACATGCACGGCCTCAGCTACGCCAAGCCGTTCACGAACACGCGCGAATACGTGGAGGTGCTCGAACGCGCCTTCGCCGGACCCGGCCAGGTGCACTACGAGGGAAGCGAGTACCGGGTCAATGCGCTGCTCGACGTGCCCGACGGCTCGCCCGTCCCGATCCTCCTCGCGGCACTGGCGCCCAAGATGCTGCGACTGGCAGGGAGCCGCACCGACGGCACGATCACCTGGATGACCGACGAGCGGTCGGTTGCCGAGCACATCGTGCCGCAGCTCCTCGAGGGCGCGCTGGAAGCGGGCCGCCGCGACCCGCGTGTCGTAGCGGGCATTCCCGTGGCGGTGTGCGACGAAGTCGAAGCCGGGCGGGAGCAGGCCGCACGGGTGTTCGCCGTGTACGAGGCCATCCCCACCTACCAGCGCATCCTCGCCACCGGTGACGCCACCGGCCCCGCTGACGTGGCGGTCGTGGGCACCGAGGCCCAGGTCACCGCGCGGTTGGAGTCGTTCCGCGACGCAGGGGTAACCGACCTCGCAGCGACGGTCTTCGCCGTCGGCGATGACCGGGAGGCCTCCCTGCGTCGCACCCACGAGCTGCTCGCCTCGCTGGCTCCCGAGCTCTGAGCCGGGCTGCCCGCCCGGGCGCCGGTGCGCGCGCGTCCCGCCGAGAAGTAGCGTGCGGCCCGCATGACAGACCGCGCCACCGACCCCACGGACACCCACGGCGGCTTCCTCGGCGTGATCGTGGACGACGTGTGCGGCATGGCGTTCGCCTCGCTGCTCACCGAGTTCCGGCCGTTCCCGACACAGTCCATGCAGCTCGAGTACCACCGGCCGATCATGGTGGGCGAGACCGTCGGCCGACGGGCAACCACTGCCCGGGTTCAGTGCCCTCGACCGGTCGGGGGCGGAAAGGGGGAACCATGAGCTACCCGCGCCAGGAGATCGAGACGGCGTTCCAGACCTACCAGCAGGCGGCGACGCACGCGTGCGCAACGGGCGACTGGACCGACTGGGCCAACTGCTTCACCGAGGATGCCCAGTACTACGAGCACCACTACGGGCGCTTCGAGGGTCGCCAGCAGATCCTCGACTGGATCAGCACCACGATGGCGGAGCCGATCAACTGCGAGATGATCGACTTCCCTGCCGACTGGTACGTGATCGACGAGGAGCGGGGCTGGGTGCTCTGCGCGATCTGGAACGTGATGCGGGATCCCGGCGACGGGAGTGTGCACCGCGAGATCAACTGGACCAAGCTCCATTACGCGGGTGGCGGGCTGTTCTCCTACGAGGAGGACATCTACAACCCGATCGAGTTCGGCGCCATGATCAAGGGTTGGCTGGCGGCCCGGGAGCGGGCGAACCCGAGTGGCTGAGGGCGCGTGCGCAGGACGGGTAGCGCTCGTCACCGGCGCGTCGCGCGGCATCGGGGCCGCAGTGGCGCGTCGCCTCGCCGCCGAGGGCGCGGCCGTTGCGGTGACCGCGCGCACCGCCGATGCGCATCCCCACCTCGAGGGCTCGCTACGCGACACCGTGGCCACGATCGAGGCTGCAGGCGGACGTGCCGTCGCCGTCGTGGCCGACCTCGCCGACGGGGACGACCGTGCCCGCATCGTGCCCGAGGCCGAAGCCGCGCTCGGGCCCGTCAACATCCTCGTCAACAACGCAGCCGCGGCCTTCTACCTGCCCACACCCGAGATCTCGCTGAAACGCCGCCGCGTGATGTACGAGCTCAACGTGCACGCCCCCGTCGACCTCGCCCAGGCCGTGATCCCGGGAATGCGCCTCAAGAGCGCGGGCTGGATCGTGAACGTGTCGAGCGTGACGTCGCGCCACCCCGTCGGACCGCCGTTCCCGCCCGACCAGCAGGTCGGTGCCGTCGCGGCGACCTACGGATCGTCGAAGGCGGCGCTCGAGCGGTACACGACCGGCCTGGCGAGCGAGTGCTACGCCGACGGCATCGCCGTGAACGCAGTGGCGCCCGTCGCCGCGGTGCGCACCCCCGGGGCCGACGCGCTCGTGGCCGACCTCATGGCCCGCGACCCGTCCCTCGTGGAGCCGATGGAGGTCATGGTCGAGGCGATCCTCGCGCTGTGCACCGCAGACCCTGCGGTGCTGACCGGCCGCATTGCGCTGTCGGGCCCCCTGCTCGAGGAGCTCGGGATCACCCCCCGCAACCTCGACGGCACCCCCCTGGCCTGATCCCACGCACCCCGGCCCGGGCCACGGTCAGGCCGAGCGGTCCAGCGTCCATGCGTCCCGGGTCATGTGGAGACGGTGTCGGGGCCCGGCCGTCGCCGGATCCTGGGTCTCGTAGCCGGCGTCGCCCGCCCACATCGCCACGAGGCCGTCGTCGCCCTTGACGATCACGGTCTCGTAGACCGCGGGCTCACGAGCCCGCGCGTCGTCCATGAGCGTGGCGACGTCGTCGAACTCCGCCAGGTAGTGGAGCGTCATCCAGGTGGGCGGGGCCAACTCCACCTCGGCTGCGTCGCGACGGGCGAGCGCCTCACGCGGACGCATCCACGCCGAGTCGTGGATCTCGCCGCCGTCGATGGTGACGACCCCGTCGGCCGGCCCCACGAAGAACCACGTCGCGAAGCGACGGGGAGCCGCCGCCGGCGGTGTCCAGTGCGCGATCCAGGTCAGGTCGTCGGCGTCGACGGCCAGGCCGGCCTCCTCCATCGCCTCCCGGACCGCGGCGCGCCGGGCGGCGGTCTGCGCGTCGGGTGCACCCGCGACGTCCTCGGCGTCGATCCGGCCGCCCGGGAACACCCACATGCCCCCGAAGGCGAGCTTCGAGTTCTTGTGCAGCATGAGCGTCTCCACTCCCGCGGCCCCGTCGCGCACGACCACCACGGTGGCTGCCGGGACGATCGACTCGTCGGGCTCGTTGTCGGCGAACCAGGCCTCGAGCCGGGATGCGTGCTCGGTCACGGTGTCGGAGCGTAGAGGCTGGTGCCCGCGGTCGCCGCGGCGCTTGGCGGGCCGACGCGGACCGATGCCATGATCCGGCCGGGGACACGGGTGGGTGACCGGCCTCACGTCTCGCTGCAGTCGAGGGTCCCGGGAGTGACGGTGTTGCACGGAGTCCGCGTCGTCGATCTGTCGACGGAGATCGCCGGGCCCTACTGCGCCAAGCTGCTCGCCGACGCCGGGGCCGACGTGGTCAATGTCGAGCCGCCCGGGGGTGACCCCTTCCGGCGCTGGGGGCCGTCGGCGGCCGGTGGCCACCCCGGAGCCCTCTTCGAGTTCCTGAACACCTCCAAGCGGGGCATCGTGGGCACCGTTGCCGACCCCACCGTGGTGGACCTGTGCGTCGACGCCGACATCGTGGTGCACGCCGAGGCGCCCGGGACGTTCCCCGTCGCGCCGCTGCTCGAGCGCAACCCCGCGCTGGTCGTCGTCTCGATCAGCGCCTTCGGGCAGGACGGTCCGTGGCGCGACCGCCCGGCGACCGAGTTCACCCTGCAGGCCGAGTGCGGATCCATCGCGAGCCGGGGCCTGCCCGACGCCCCGCCGTTCCACGCCGGGGGGCGCATGGGCGAGTGGGTGGGCGGCATCTACGCAGCCGTGGCCGCCGCGGCCGCCCTGCGGGAGGCGCAACGGTCGGGCCACGGCGAGCACGTCGACGTGGCGCTGCTCGCAGTGATGTCGATCACCATGAACACCTACTCCTGCGTGATGGCCGACATGGCGGCCTGGCCGCCCGCCGCCCGCCCGGTCCGCACGGTCGAGGTCCCGTCGATCGAGCCGACCGCCGACGGCTACGTCTGCTTCACCACCAACAGCGCGCAGCAGCTCAGCGACTTCCTCCTGCTGGTCGGCCGGCCCGACCAGCTCGACGACCCTCGCTGGTTCCGTCACCCGTCCCGCTGGGCCGACCGCGACGAGTTCCTCGCGATGGCCCACGCCTACACCACGGCGCGGCCGAGCGCGCGGGTGCTCGCCGAGGCCGAGGAGCTGCGGATCCCGAGCGGCCCGGTGGGGACCGGGGCCACGGTGGCGTCGTTCGACCACTTCGTCGCGCGCGGCGCGTTCGTGCCGTCCCCCTCGGGCCGTTTCGTGCAGCCCCGGGTGCCGTACCGGATCTCGGGGGCACCGCCCCGCCCGTTCACGCCGGCGCCGGCCCTCGACGAGCACGCGGGCACGATCGACTGGCATCCCCGCGCGCGCACCGCGCCAAGCGGGGACCGCCGGCTCCCCCTCGACGGCGTGCGCATCCTCGACCTCACCGCGTGGTGGGCCGGACCGGCCGGGGGCCATCTCCTCGCGTTGCTCGGTGCCGACGTGATCAAGGTCGAGTCGGTCACCCGGCCCGACCTGATGCGCTACTCGTCGGTGCGCCAGCCGCCGGTCGAGCAGTGGTACGAGTGGGGGTTCCTCTTCCACGGGGCCAACAACACCAAGCGCGCCATCACGCTCGACCTGAACCGCGAGGAGGGCACCGACCTGCTCCTGCGCCTCGTGGCCGAGTCGGACGCCCTGATCGAGAACTACACGCCCCGGGTCATGGACAACTTCGGCCTGACCTTCGACGCGCTCCGCGCCGTCAACCCCGGCCTGGTGATGACCCGGATGCCGGCCTACGGCCTCGACGGCCCGTGGCGCGAGCGCACGGGCTTCGCGCAGACGATGGAGTCGATCACCGGGATGGCGTGGGTCACCGGCTGGGCCGACGGGCCGCCCGTGCTGCACCGCGGCGCGTGCGACCCGCTCGCCGGCGCGCACGCGGTGCTCGCGACGATCCTCGCGCTCCGCGAACGGGACCGCACCGGCGAGGGTCGCCTCGTCGAGGCCACGATGATCGAGGCCGCGCTCAACGCTGCGGCCGAGGTGCTCGTCGAGCACCAGGCGTCGGGCACCTTGCTCGGCCGCGAGGGCAACCGGGGCCCCGTGAGCGCGCCCCAGGGCGTGTACCGCTGCACAGGCGACGAGGAATGGGTCGCAATCGCCGTCGCGACCGACGAGCAGTGGGGTGCGTTGCGCACGGCCCTCGGGAGCCCCGAGTGGACCCACGACCCTGCGCTCGCCACGGCCGACGGTCGTCGGGCGGCCCACGACCTGCTCGACGCCCGCCTCGGGGAGTGGGCCGGCACGCGATCCGCCCGCATCCTGTCCGAGGAGCTGTGCGCCGCGGGCGTGCCCGCCGGGTACGTCTGCGACCCGCGCGACATCCGGTTCAACCCCCAACTCGTCCATCGGGGCTTCTTCGAGACCGAGGACCACCCCGTGTGCGGCCCCGTCGTGCTCCCGAACGCCCCGTGGCGCTTCGCCGGGGTGACCGGGCCCTGGCTGCGGCGGCCCGCCCCCACGCTGGGGCAGCACAACGACGAGGTCCTGGGCGGCATACTCGGCCTCGACGCCGCCGAGCTCGACCGGCTCCGCGACCTCGACATCATCGGCGAGACCCCGAAGGGCGCGTGACGGACATGACCACCGAACCCGGGTCGTGGGGCTACGCCTCCGACTTCGACGACATCACCGGACAGGTCGCCATCTGCGGCGTGGGCGACTCCGACATGTCGAAGGC
>JBJSXO010000313.1:0-3501 GCA_046086425.1 Actinomycetota bacterium
CTCGCCGGCCGGGCCGATGCGGTGTTCGGATCGAGGATGATGATCCCGAACGGGGCGATCAAAGGCGGAATGCCGCTGTACAAGTACGTCGGCAACAAGTTCCTGACCGCCGTCCAGAACTCCCTTGCGGGAATCGAGCTCTCCGAATGGCATTCCGGATATCGCGCCTACAGCGTGCCCGTGCTCGCCCAACTGCCACTCGAGTACACGAGTGACGGGTTCCAGTTCGACACCGAGATCATCCTCCAGCTCCACGCTCGCGGGTTTCGCATCGAAGAGATTCCCATCACGACTCACTACGGGGACGAGATCTGCTACGTCAACGGGTTCGCCTATGCCCGCGACATCGTGGTGCAGACGGCTCGCTACCGGCTCGGACAGCGAGGATTCGGCTCGGGTGCGTTGGCGCAACCCGAGCCCTACGGGTTCAAGAGCGACCCGAACAGCTCACACGGGCGAATTCTGGCGATGGTCGGCAACCGTCGACGCGCGCCGAAGCTGCGCGTCCTCGATATCGGTTGCGGGCCCGGCTGGCTCGCCGAAGCCTTGTCGAAACAAGGCCATGACGTCACGGGTGTCGACATCGTCGGATACGGCAACGTCGCGGACCGGATGATGCACTTCGTTCGCGCCGACATCGAAGATGGCATCCCCCCGGATGTGGGGAGTGGATTCGATCTGATCATCGCCGCCGACGTGCTGGAGCACGTCCGCGATTCCGATCGGGTGCTCCGGAGCCTCGTGGAGATCCTTGCTCCCGGTGGATCGATGATCATCTGCGTGCCCAACGTCTCGCACTGGTACCCCCGCTTTCGTATCGCTCTCGGACTGTTCGGATACGACCAGCGCGGAATCCTCGACCGCACCCACCTCCGCTTCTTCACCATGCGGACCCTGGCGCAGATGCTCCGGCGAGCCAACCTCTCCGTGCGGGAGCTGCAGTCGGTCGGTCTGCCGTTCGACGCCCTCAGCGTCCAGCCCGGGAAGATCAGCCCTATCCGCCGGGTCGACGACTTCTTGGCCAAGCACTGGCCGAACATGTTCGCTTGTCAGTACGTTGTCGAGGTGACCCCCTCCTGAAGTACTGCCGAGTTCTGCTGGTGGGAAGCCCGTATTGAGTCAGGCGACGTTTGCGCGGTACGGCCCGCGTTGCTTCACCGCCAAAACGGTGTCCGTGTCGGCAGGACGGAGCGTGGTCGCCTCTCCGTGAGTGAAGGAGTCCCGATGCCCGCCACCCAGGATCTGCACGACCTCGGTCAGAGCCTCTGGCTCGACAACATCACCCGCAAGATGCTCGACGAGGGTGCGATCCAGCGCTACGCCGACGCCTACTCGGTGACCGGTCTCACCTCGAACCCGTCGATCTTTGACAAGGCAATTGCGGGAGGCCACTACGACGACGCCATCCGCGAGAAGTCGGCGGCCGGGAGCGCGGGCGAGGAGCTGTTCTTCGAGCTCGCCATCGAGGACCTCCGGCGCGCGGCCGACATCTTCTTGGCCGCCCACGAGCGCACCGACGGAGTCGACGGCTGGGTCTCGCTCGAGGTGTCGCCCGAGCTGGCCTACGACACCGACGCCACTGTCGCCGCGGCGCAAGCGCTGTACGCTCGGGCCGCTCGACGGAACCTGTTCATCAAGATCCCGGGCACCCCGGAGGGCCTGCCTGCGATCGAGCGCACGATCGCCGCCGGGGTGCCGGTGAACGTGACGTTGCTCTTCGACGCCGACCAGTACCGCGCCGCGGCGGGCGCGTACATGGCGGGCATCGAGCGCCGCCTCTATGCCGGGCTGCCGGCCGCAGTGGGATCGGTCGCGTCGGTGTTCATGTCCCGGTGGGACAAGGCGGTGGCCGACGCGGTTCCCGACCGGCTGCGCAACCGTCTCGCCCTCACGGTCGGCCTTGACGTCTACCGCGCGTACCGGGAAGTGCTCGATTCGCCGCGGTGGCAGCGGCTCGAAGCCGAGGGAGCCATGGTCCAGCGCCTCCTGTGGGCCAGCACGTCGACCAAGGACCCAACGGCGCCCGACACGCTCTTCGTCACCGGACTTGCCGCGCCGCTCACGATCAACACCATGCCCGACGAGACGCTCGAGGCGTTCCACGACCACGGCACCCTCGACGGGGTGCTGCCGGCCGACGGAGGTGACGCGGACGCGCGCCTCGCCGAGTTCACGGCCGCGGGCGTGGACGTGAAGGCACTGGCGGCCAAGCTCCAGTCCGACGGTGCGCAGGCTTTCGTCGACTCCTGGCAGGACCTGCTCCGGCGCATCGTCGAGCAGACCGGTGCGGTCACCTGAACGACCGGGCGAGCCGAGGAGATCCATGACCGATCCGGGCCTTCCGTTGCGGCAGCGTGCTGCGTGGCGCGCGCTCGAGATCCACCGGGCCGAGATCGGCGATCACCACCTGCGGGATCTGTTCGCTGCCGATGCGGACCGAGGCGACCGGATGCACGCAGAAGCCGCCGGGCTGTATCTGGACTACTCGAAGCACCGGGTCACCGACACGACACTGGCGCTTCTCGTGCAGCTGGCCGAGGAGTCGGGGCTCCGCCCCCGCATCGACGCGATGTTCCGGGGCGACCACATCAACGTCTCCGAGAACCGTTCGGTACTCCACGTTGCCCTCCGCATGCCCCGTGACGCGGTCCTCGTGGTCGACGGTGTGGACGTGGTGGCCGAGGTCCATGCGGTGCTCGACCGCATGGTTGCGTTCGCCGAGCAGATCCGGTCGGGCACCTGGACCGGCTTCACCGGGAAGCGAATCCGCAATGTCGTGAACGTGGGCATCGGGGGATCGGACCTCGGGCCGGTCATGGCCTACGAGGCGTTGCGGTACCACACCGAACGGGATCTCACGATGCGCTTTGTCTCCAACGTCGACGCAACCGACTTCGTCGAGGCGACGCGTGACCTAGATCCGGCCGAGACGCTCTTCGTGATCTCGTCGAAGACGTTCTCGACGCTCGAGACCATGACCAACGCACAGTCGGCACGCGACTGGGTCGTGGGCGCACTGGGCGACGACACTGCCGTGGCCCGGCACTTCGTCGCAGTCTCCACGAGCCCGGAACGCGTGAGTGCGTTCGGCATCGACACCGCCAACATGTTCGGGTTCTGGGACTGGGTAGGCGGTCGCTACTCGATGGACTCGGCCATCGGCCTCAGCACAATGATCGCCATCGGTCCCGAGCGCTTTTCCGAGTTGCTTGCCGGCTTCCGGGCGATGGACGAGCACTTCGCCAGTGCGCCGTTCGCCGAGAACCTCCCGGTGCTCATGGGCCTGCTTGCGGTCTGGTACCGGAACTTCTTCGGGGTGCAGACGATGGGGGTGATGCCCTACGACCAGTACCTGAAGCGCTTCCCCGCCTACCTCCAGCAGCTCACCATGGAGTCGAACGGCAAGCATGTCACCCTGGAGGGCGTGCCCGTGGACTACGACACCGGCCCGGTGTACTGGGGTGAGCCCGGCACCAACGGCCAGCACAGCTTCTACCAACT
>JBJSXO010000314.1:0-2436 GCA_046086425.1 Actinomycetota bacterium
CGACCCGCCAGCCCTCGTGCTCCGGCCCCAGGATTGCGTCGGCGGGCACCCGGACGTCGTCGAAGAAGACTTCGTTGAAGTCGTGCTCACCGGTGATCGTGATCAGCGGCCGGATGTCGATCCCCGGTGTCGCCATGTCGACGAGGAGGCAGCTGATCCCGCGGTGCTTGGGCGCGTCGGGGTCGGTGCGGACCAGCAGCTCGCACCAGTGCGCGTGGTGTCCGAGGCTGGTCCAGACCTTCTGGCCGTTGATCACCCAGGAGTCGCCGTCGCGCCGGGCAGTCGTGGACAGTGCCGCCAGGTCGGAACCGGCGTTGGGTTCGGAGAACCCTTGGCACCACACCTCGTCCCCTCGCAGCATCGGCGGGAGCAGCCGCGTCTTCTGGGTCTCGGTGCCGTAGGTCATGATCGCAGGCGCGACGTTGGGGATGCCGAGCACGTTCACCGGGCCGGGTGCCCCCGACCGGTGCAGCTCCTCGGCCCAGACGACCTGCTCCATGACCCCGGCGCCCCGTCCGCCGTACTCGACGGACCAGGCGATCGCGGCGTAGCCGGCGTCGGCCAGCGCGCGGTTCCAGGCCTGGCTGCGCGCCAGGGCCTCGGGAGTGTCGTAGCCGAGGCCGCGAGCGCCGATCGACCGGACCTCGTCGGTCACGTGGGCGTCGAGCCAGGCCCGGAACTCGCTCCGGAATGCCTCGGCCTCGGCGGGGTAGTCGAAGTCCATGCCGGGGAAATGCTACGCGACGCGTGCGATCAGGTCTCGAGGCCGCCCCGGGCGAGCTGGGCATCGAGCTCGGCCGCCTTGCGCGCGTTCTCGGCGTGGAGTTCCTCGGTCGTGCGGACCACACCGTCGACCTTGAGCTCGCCCATGAGGTGCACCTCGCCGAGGGTCGACGAGAGATACGCCGGGCCCTCACCGGAAGGGACGAACCAGCCGGTGGGGCACATCGTGAGGACCTCGACGAACGAGAAGCCCGCCCCGTCCCGCTGCGTCGCAAAGGCTCGTGTGAGCATCTTCTTGGTCCGGGCCACCGCCCCTGCGTTGTGCACTGACCCGCGCGCGACGTAGGCGGCGCCATCGAGCCGGGAGATCAGGTCGCCGATCAGGATCGGATACCCGTGGTACGCACCGTCGCGCCCGTCGATGGTGTTCTTCGTGCGCTGCCCGATGACGGTG
Source organism: Actinomycetota bacterium (assembly GCA_046086425.1). Taxonomy (GTDB): domain Bacteria; phylum Actinomycetota; class Acidimicrobiia; order IMCC26256; family PALSA-555; genus CAIUKV01. Next base: position 1,178 of record JBJSXO010000314.1, read on the forward strand.
GTGGCCGTCATATGACCGCCCGTCTCGCCGAACACGCCGTTGTTCAGGAGGACACAGGTGACCTGCTCCCCGCGTGCGGCCGTGTGGAGCACTTCTTGGAGGCCTTCGTTGACCATGTCGCCGTCGCCTTGGAGTGTGAACACGGTCGCGTGCGGCTGGATGCGCTTGATCCCGGTGGCGAGTGACGGGGCGCGCCCGTGCAGCGCCTGGACGATCTCCACGTCGACCGTCGCGCCGAAGCTCGTGGAGCAGCCGATGCCGAGCGCGCAGATCGCCGTGTCGACGAGGTCGAGGTCCTCGATCGCTTCGGCAATCGCCCGGATCACCAGCGGCTCGCCGCAGCCCGGGCACAGGTGGTGGCTGTTGGTGAACAGCAGGCGCGGCAGCCGGGCCTCGACGACCCGGGCTCCTGACTGCGGTGCGACCGAGGTGTCGAGGACCGGGCCCCGGGGGATCGGCGTGGTCATGGGGTCTCCTCGAGCTGGTGCGGGGCCGGCACGAACGTGAACTCCTCGTAGCCGGGGACGACGGGCTGGGGGCGGCCCTCGTGGAGCGCGCGGATGCGCTCGCGGACCTCGTCGACATCGAGCAAGCGACCGAGGCCGAAGCCGGAGTGGTCGCTCGACACGCCGCCGATGAACTCGACCGGGGCGGTGCCCGCCACGGCGATGCGCACGTCGTCGACCATCTGGCCGGACGAGATTTCGAAGGAGCCGACGACGCGCGCACCGGCGACCGCGTCGCGAACGGCGTCCACGGGGAACGGCCAGAGCGTGATGGGCCGGACGTACCCGACCTTGAGGCCCTCGTCACGCAGCTGCGTCACCGCGTACTTCACGAATTTGGCGGGTGATCCGAAGGCCACGACGACGGTCTCGGCGTCGTCGCAGGAGCCCACCTCCGCCCGCGCCTCGCGCTCGAGGAACGTCATCTTCGTCGCGATGTACTGCGCCTTGCCCTCCTGGCCGAACGCCCGCGTGCCGGGCTTCGCCAGGCCCAGGGAGGTGACCGTGCGCGATCGGCCGGTGCCCGATGTCGAGCCGTCCACGGCCCACTCCTTCGGCGGGAGCGCGGGGAATTCCACCTTCCGCACCGTGACCGCCTCCTGGGTGTGCGCGAGCAGGTAGTCGCCGTAGACCATCACCGGGGTTCGCCACTTGTCGGCGAGGTGGAACGCGAGCTGCACGATCTCGATGCCCTCGCGCACGTCCTGGGGGGCGAGCACGATGTGGCGGTAGTCGCCATGACCGCCGCCGCGC
>JBJSXO010000315.1:0-3371 GCA_046086425.1 Actinomycetota bacterium
CCGGCGACGTCACGACGGGGGATCTCGACCTGGGTGCCCGCCGGGTCGCGCAGGTCCTTCACCGCGACGGCATCGTGCTCGGCCTCACGCGGGCCCAGCATCACCACGCACTGCGCGCCCGATCGGTCGGCCAGCTTCATCTGGGCCTTGAACGACCGTCCCCCGAACGACCGATCGGCAGCCAGCCCCTGCTCGCGCAGCTCGGCGACGAGCATTGCCGCTGCGCCGTCCCCGAGCGCATCGACGACGAAGACGTCGAGGCGCAGGGGCTCGGCCCGCTCGCCACCCTGCTCGGCGTCGCACGCGAGCAGGACGCGCTCGATGCCGATCCCGAAGCCGATCCCCGGCGTCGGCGGGCCACCCATGTCCTCGGCGAGCTGGTCGTAGCGCCCACCACCCCCGATGGCGTTCTGCGCGGCGTCGAGCGCGTCACTGACGAACTCGAACGTGGTGGCGGTGTAGTAGTCGAAGCCGCGCACCAGCCGCGGCGCAAGCTCGAACTCGATGCCCAGGGCGGTGAGGCCCTCCTGCACCCGCTCGAAGTGCGCGGTGGCGGCGTCACCGAGGTACTCGGAGAGCTGGGGTGCACGCTCGATCACGTCGGCCCATTCCTCGTTCTTGGCGTCGAGCACGCGCAGAGGGTTCTGCTCGACCCGGGCCCGGAACTCCTCGCCGAGCCGGTCGCCGTGGGCCAGCAGGTACGCCCGCAGCGCGGCCACGTACGCAGGCCGGGACTCGGGGTCCCCCATCGAGTTGCACAGCAGCCGGACCCGGGACAGACCCAGGTCGCGGTAGAAGCCGTGCGCGAGCGCGATGACCTCCACATCCACCTCGGGGTCGTCGACGCCGAGCACCTCCGCCCCGAGCTGCCAGTGCTGGCGGTACCGCCCTTTCTGGGGCCGCTCGTACCGGAAGTGCGGGGCCAGGTACCACGCCTTCCACGGGGCCGGGGGGCGGTGCTGGACGAAGGCCCGCACGACCGGCGCAGTGCCCTCGGGCCGCAGCGCGAGCCGGCGCCCGCCCTTGTCGTCGAACTCGTACATCTCCTTGCGCACGACGTCTGTCGACGCGCCGACGCGCTGGAACACTTCGACGTGCTCGAAGATCGGGGTGACGACGAGCCCGTAGCCAAAGCGCCGGGCGCGGTCGGCGAACGCGGCAACGGCGTCCACCCACCGCTGCGACTCGGGGGCGAGGACGTCGTGCGTCCCGAGCGGGGCGCGGTAGACGGAGTCGCTCACCTGCGCAGGGTACCGCCGAGGCTCCCCGAGACCTCAGGACCGGGCGTGGCCCGGGAGCAGCCGGTAGGCGTCGTAGACCGAGTCCACCCGCTTGATGGACTTGAGCACCGACTCGAGGTGCCCCGGGTCCGCCATCTCGAAGTCGAAGCGCATGCGCGCGACCCGATCCGCTGCGGTCTGGGTGGAGCTCGACCGGATGCTCACGTGGTTCTCCGAGAGGACCTGGGCGATGTCGCGCAGGAGCCGGGACCGGTCGAGAGCCTCGATCTCGATCGAGACCACGAAGGTGGCCGGCTGCTCGTGATCCCATTCCACCTCGATGAAGCGGTGGGTCTGGGCCGAGAGCGCAACGGCATTGGCACAGTCGGCGCGGTGCACCGACACCCCGCGACCGCGAGTCACGAAGCCCATGATCTCGTCGCCGGGTACCGGCGTACAGCAGCGCGAAAGCCGCACCATGACGTCATCGAGGCCCTCCACGTGCACCCCGACGGTGCGGCGGTGCTCGGCCTTGGCCGCGCGGGGGGGCCGGTGGGTCGTGATCGGGAGCTGCTCTTCGCCGTCGAGCAGCTCACGCTGGAGCCGCTGGGCCACGGCCTGTGCGCCGATGTGTCCCTCGCCGATCGCTGCGTGCAGCGCGTCGATGTCGGCGTAGTGCAGCGCCTCGGCAACCGTCGTCAGGGCCTGGGACTTGGCGAGGCGCTGCACCGGGAGACCCTCGCGCCGCAGCGCCTTGGCGAGGTCGTCGCGCCCCGCCTCGATCGCGTCCTCACGGCGCTCCCGCGAGAACCACTGGCGGATCTTGGCGTTGGCCTTGGGCGTCTTCGCGAACTGCAGCCAGTCGCGGCTCGGGCCGGCTCCCTCGACCTTGCTGGTGAAGATCTCGATGCTGTCGCCACTGTTGAGGGCGGAGTCGAGCGCAACCAGACGCCCGTTGACGCGTGCGCCGATGCACCGGTGCCCCACCTCGGTGTGGATCGCGTACGCGAAGTCCACGGGGGTCGAGCCGGCGACCAGGGTCACGACCTTGCCCTTGGGGGTGAAGACGAAGACCTCGTCCTGCTCGAGGTCGATCTTGAGCGTCTCCATGAACTCCGACGGATCCTCGGCGTCCTGCTGCCAGTCGGCCATGCGCTGGAGCCACGCGAGGTCGGCGGCGTCGGAGTGCTCCTTGTAGCCCCAGTGTGCAGCAATGCCGAACTCGGCTCGCCGGTGCATCTCCTGGGTGCGGATCTGCACCTCGACGGGTGTGCCCTGGGGCCCCACCACCGTGGTGTGCAGAGACTGATAGAGGTTGAACTTGGGCATGGCGATGTAGTCCTTGAACCGGCCCAGCACCGGCGCCCACAGCGCGTGGATCGACCCGAGCGCGCCGTAGCAGTCCTTCACCGAGTCCACCAGCACGCGCACCCCGACGAGGTCCTGGACCTCGTCGAACTCCTTGCCCCGGACCACCATCTTCTCGTAGATCGACCAGTAGTGCTTCTCGCGACCCTGGACGGTCGCGTGGATGTCGAGGTCGGCCAGGGTGTCACGCAGCTGCGCGATGACCTCGCGCAGACGCTCCTCGCGCTCGGGTGAGCGCGTCCACACCATCTGCTCGATCTCCGCATACCGCTTCGGGTACAGCACTGCGAAGGCCAGGTCCTCGAGCTGCCACTTCACCTCGGCGATGCCCAGCCGGTGCGCAAGGGGCGCATAGACGTCGAGACTCTCCTGGGCGATCCGCCGCTGCTTCGCCTCGGGCAGCGACGCAATCGTCTGCATGTTGTGGAGGCGGTCGGCCAGCTTGATGAGCAGCACGCGGATGTCCTTGGCCATCGCCACGAGCATCTTCCGCATGGTCGCGGCCTGCTGGGCCTCCTTCGAGTCGAACTGGAGGCGGTCGAGCTTCGTGACCCCGTCGACGATGCGGGCGACCTCGGCACCGAAGTCGGCCTCCACCTCCTCGAGGGTGACCCGGGTGTCCTCGACCGAGTCGTGGAGCAGCGCGCCCGCCAACGTGACGTCGTCCATCCCCAGACGGGCCAGGATCATGGCGACGCCGAGAGGGTGGGCGATGTAGGGCTCGCCCGACCGCCGGACCTGGTCGGCGTGGGCCTCCCGCGCCAGTGCGTAGGCCTGCTCGAT